>JANMEL010000307.1:0-5678 GCA_031376885.1 Chamaesiphon sp. OTE_70b_metabat_96
GAGGTCATGGGTGAGGGGTCAGGGGTGAGGGGTCAGGGGTCAGGGGTCAGGGGTGAGGGGTCAGGGGTGAGGGGTCAGGGGTGAGGGGCCCGATGCATCGTGCCCCGTCTGCAAATATAGCAACCGCCAGGGCGGTTAGGACATCTGTAGACGCTCAAACCATTAGTAGGTCAGCTTTCCCAAACTGACCCCTGTCCCCTGACCTCTGACCCCTGCTATATTTTAAGTGGAATTCTGCTAAATAAAGTCAGAAAAATACCCAGAGCTATATCTATTTACCAACATAGTCGCAGGGTCGATAGATACAGCTCCAGGTGCGGCAATTAATCAGCTTAGAGCATTAATTGCATCGTCCAAGCAGGAGCTGGTAGGATTAACCTACAGACGCTGCTGCGCGATCGAAGTAACCAGCTACTTCAGACATAATTGCGCTACAGTCGCCTTTGGTAATGCCGTTGGTATCGCCAACGATCGCCAAGGCTGCATCTTTCATTTTTTGTACGCCAATTGCGACGGAAGATCCAGGGGTACCTAGTGCGAGGTAAGTTTCACGCAAGCCATTCAAGCACCGATCGTCAAGCACGGATGCGTCTCCAGCGAAGATCGCATAGGTGACATAGCGGAGGATGATTTCCATATCACGCAAGCAAGCAGCCATCCGGCGGCTGGTGTAAGCGTTTCCACCAGGAGCGATCAGTTGAGGTTGATCCGCGAATAGGCTACGAGCAGCGTTCGCAACGATTGCCGATGAGTTGCTAGTAATCCGGTTGACTGTATCCATCCGAATATTGCCTTGTTTGACCATTGCTGACAAAGCATCTAGCTGATTGGTGCTCAAATACTGACCTTGTGCATCTGCTTGAGCAACAACTTTGGAGAATCCATCTAACATAGTTTTAGTCCTTTAGGTTTAATAATTTTGATGCTAGACGATCGCGATAATCTAGGTGGATCCTTTTGGATCTGAAGCGATCGAGCAGAAGTCCGCTTAGATTAGGTGAGTCATTACCATCTCTTATACTATTATGAGAGACTGACAAGTTTTTGGGGAGCTTCGATCGATAAATCAGTCACAACGGATACTTGCCACTCTAAATTCTAGATAATCTTGGCTAATTCTTGCGTTTTGATGCAGTTTCAAGTTCGGTTTTTACCCCCATAACCGCAGCAAATTCCTTGTTACGCACATTGCAACATTTATCTTCTTTTGCGCTGTGACCAAAAAAAATCGACTCAATGTATCTCTAGATCCTGTAGAGCGGGAAAAGTTGGAACAATTGGCTCAAGATTCCGGTTTGTCTCTCTCCCGCACGATCGCTCAATTGATCCGTAAAGCCAAAAGTAAGCCAACCCCGAAGAATGAGCCATCTTCCACCGATGAGGGGATAGGGAATAGGGAATAGGGAATAGGGAATAGGGGATAGGGGATAGGGAATAGGGAATAGGGAATAGGGGATAGGGAATAGGGGATAGGGAATAGGGGATAGGGAATAGGGAATAGGGAATAGTCTGATTGATTCAGATTGCGAGATCTTCCGATCTTCCGATCTTCCGATCTCCCGATCTCCCGATCTCCCCCTCTCCCCCTCTCCTGCGCCCCTACTCCTCCGCTTTCGCTCCGCGAGACTCCAACCAAATTGGAATCGCCACTACTGAAATTGCGATGATTAGGGCGAGAATGGCAAATTTACTCACCCAGGCGAGTAACTGTTCGAGAGATACAACCTTGCCGACAAAAAACGCTAATGTGGTAATCAGTGATGCCCAAGCTGCCGAGCCAGCTAAATTAACTGCCAGAAATTGACCAAAGGGCATCTCAACAACACCCGCCATGGGATTGGCAAAGATCCGAAAGATGGCAATAAATCGCCCAAAGAAGACGGCTTTGACGGCATTGTCACTAAACTTGCTCTTCATCTCTTCCAACCGCACTTCTTGAATCCGCAGCAGCTTACAGACTCCAACCATCAGCTTCCAGCCGCCAGCCTTGCCAATATAGTAGCCAAAGATCCCGCCCAAGAAAGCACCGATTGCCGCAGATGCGAGCACCAGCCAATAATTTAGTTCTCCGCTCCCAGCCAAAAATCCACCGACGATCGTGATCGTTTCCCCAGGTAATGGAATCCCTAAATTTTCTAGTAAAATGCCGATGAAGATCGCGAGATACCCGTATTGTCTTGCCAGTTCCTGGATCGTCTCGATCGATAGGAATTCCATCTATATCTGCCTGCTCAATCTAACTTTACATTCATATCCTAATGTACAATCAGCAATTCGGAGTCGATAAATCTACGGAAAATCCCTACGCCTGGATCGATCGATCTTTAGAGACGATTCACCGTGCGAACTTGTATCGATCTCCACAAATTATCGAGAGTTTACCAGGATCGACAGCAGTTATCGACGGTCAAAAATTGCTCAACTTTGGGAGTAATGATTATCTCGGATTAGCTGGAGACGATCGCACGATCCAAGCTGCAATTGAGGCGGCGCGGCAATTTGGCACAGGGGCGACGGGTTCGCGGTTGACGAGTGGGCATAAACAACTTCATCAAGATTTAGAACGATCGATCGCCAATTTTAAGGGCACTGAAGCCGCCTTAGTCTTTAGTTCGGGCTATTTGGCGAATTTGGGGACGATCGCCGCTCTAGTGGGCAAGAAAGACCTAATCCTGAGCGATCGATTGAATCACTCTAGTCTCAAAAATGGGAACATTCTCAGTGGAGCGACTGCCCTCGAATATACTCACTGCAATGTCCGAGATTTACAGCAGCAACTACAGCAACAACGGCAAAATTATCGTCGCTGTTTGATTGTCACCGATACCGTTTTTAGCATGGATGGAGATGTTTGTCCATTGACAGAGATCTTGGAGCTAGCGATCGACTACAATGCGATGTTGCTGGTAGATGAGGCTCACGCCACAGGTATATTTGGCGATCATGGCGCGGGCTTGGTGCAATCGCTGGGGTGTGTGGGACAACCCCTGATCGAAATGGGCACATTAAGCAAAGCCATCGGTAGTTTGGGCGGTTATGTAGCTGGTACGACTCAGACGATCGATTGGCTCAAAAACCGTTGTGCTAGTTGGATTTATACCACAGGTTTATCCCCAGCAGATACTGCGGCGGCACTCAAAGCGATCGAAATTATCCAAGCAAACCCCCAGATTCGCCAACAATTATGGCAAAATGTGAGATTCTTAAAACAACAACTCAGCCACCGCTTACCCCAGCTCCCAATAATTCCCACAAAATCAGCAATTATCTGTATTCAGTTACCAAATGCTCAGACAGCGATCGAAATGGGAGCTAAACTAAAACAGGCTGGAATATTTGCCCCAGGAATTCGTCCCCCCACAGTACCAACTAGTAGGATCAGACTATCTCTGATGGCAACACATCAACAACAAGACTTGGAAAAATTGGTTGAGACCCTCGAAATCCTTGGCGACTAGAACATAGTCTCCCGAAAATACCCCACCAGACTGATGTAGATTCCCGATCGTTCTTACCCCGATGCCTTTGCCCAGAGAATCCCCGAATACACTTCATTACCCACAAATCAGCTATTTCAGGATAATTAGTTTTGGAAAAACCGAACTCCCGCTTTAATTACGAACAGGCAACTCAGGTAACTAAAAAGTTGGTGAGTAAAATGCCGCACTGGTTACAGTTGCCATTTATCCGCAGTTGGGTTTTTTGGGCGATTATGACTCTGGGCATTTCTGGGGGACTAGTGTATCTGGCATTAGGATTATTATTTAATCCCAGAGCCGTACCCAATTGTCCAGAGCTATTTGTCCCCATGTCTTCGGCATCGTTACGAGTTTATTGTGGACAATTAGCAGCTAGTAAACAAACATTACCCGATCTGATTGCCGCACTCAACCTGATCAAAGATATCTCGCCTGACGATCCGACTCGGAGTTATGTCGATACCAATGTCCAACGATGGTCATTGGCGATTCTGCGATTGGCAGAAGCTACTTATCAAGATGGTAACTATGATGAAGCGGTGGCGGCTCTCAAAAATGTGCCAACTACTGTTCCAGCTTATAAACTTGTCGCCAAACGCCTGAGCCAATGGGAAGAAACCTGGGCAAAAGCAGTCGCCATCGACAAAGAATCTAGAGAACTATTAACCAGCTCAAAATGGGTAAATGCCTATGCTGTAGCAGTTGAACTGACTCATTTGAACAACCGCTATTGGGCAAAAACTAAATATCAAGAACTAGCAGATCTAGTCCAAATTGCCAAAGCTGATAGTGCTAAATTGGATGAAGCCTATGTGCTGATCAAAAATAGAGATTTGGCAGATTTACTCAAAGCCATCGAAATGGCTGGTAAAATCCAATCTACTAGTTTTGCATATACTGAAGCTCAAACCATTATTGGCACAGCCGCCAAAGAAATGCTCGCCATTGCTAGAACCCAAATCGATCGAGATAATTGGCAAGGTGCCCTCGAAATCGCCAAAAAAATCCCCTCAACCCCAGAAATCAAACTCGAACTTCAAGATACGATCGGTCTAGCTGAAGCCCAATCTCGTGCCAAAACTGGCGGCGTATCCGATCTAGAAACAGCCATCGCCCTAGTTCAAAGTATCAAAACAGATAGTCCAATGTATGCCAGATCCCAGAGATTTTTGGGCAATTGGCAACTAGAAATTCAGGATCTCACCTCCCTCCAACGCGCACGAAGCTTTGCCGCAAGTGGTACAGTAAAAGACCTCCAGGTAGCAATCCTCGAAGCGCAACGGATTCCGAGCAACAATCCCCGTGGGAAAGAAGCCACCCAATTAACGACAGAATGGCGCAAACAAATTGAAGTCGTTCAAGACACACCTGTAATGACTGCTGCGGATAGTTTGGCAACTGGCGGTGCTCCCAATGGGCTGAATCGAGCCATCGCGCAATTGGGTAGAATTCAATCGGGGCGTGCTCTATATCCCCAAGCTCAACAAAAAATCCTCAAATGGACAGCAGAGCTAGAGCGAGCACAAGATGGTCCAATTATCGATCGCGCCGAAGGTTTGGCGAATGATGGTAAACTCCGTGCCGCGATCGACATGGCAAATAGAATTGGAGCCGGAAGAGCCATATACGCCCAAACCCAAGTCAAGATCCGCGATTGGGATGCTCGACTTCAAGCCACTGACAATCTCGCTATGGCACGTAGATATGCTAGTAGTGGTAATCCAGAATCGCTCCTGGCGGGGATTAATGCAGCAGCACAAGTACCTAGAAGCTCTCCCCTCCGCGATGAAGCTCGATCGTTGATGAATGAATGGAGCGATCGAATTTTGGATCTCGCTCGCAGCGCATCGATCGGGGATATTCAGCGGGGGATTGCGATCGCCGAAACTATTCCTTCGAGTACTTCTGCCTATAGTTCCGCTCGAAGTGAGATTCAAAGCTGGAAACAACAACTCGCCCCCAAAGCTGCACCCAAAACTGATGACAGTAGATTAGAACCCAAGTCAAACGAAAAAATCCCCCGTAGTCGCAGCCGTCGGCGAAATTCACGTAAAACTACGATCGAAGAAAATAATCCTGTACCCAGCAACTCTGACGAGAGCAACTCCGATGAGAATAATTCTACCGATAATAGTCCCGGTGAGAACAACGGGTTGCCAATTAATTAACAGGGTTGACATCCTCCCACCGCTGAAGTCT
>JANMEL010000001.1:0-6920 GCA_031376885.1 Chamaesiphon sp. OTE_70b_metabat_96
TCCCTCCTCCCTCCGCCCTGACCCCCGACCCCTCACCCCTGACCCCTCACCCCTGACCCCTGAATATGGATTGGCAAGAAATCTCTGGCAACTGGGTATATATCCCTCGTCAACCTCGCGCGATCCTCCATTTTCTTGGCGGTGCATTTGTTGCAGCCGCACCGCAGATTACCTATCGGTTATTGCTGGAAGATTTGGCAAAGGAAGGTTATGCAATTGTGGCGACACCATTTGTTAATACATTCGACCATCGATCGATCGCGAGTGCGGTATTTAATCGGTTTGAGGATACGGTAGAATTGCTGCAACGTCGTCGATATCTGACCGATAGATATCTACCAATCTATGGTGTTGGACATAGTATGGGGTGCAAGCTACATCTATTGATTGGCAGTATGTACGAGGTAGAAAGAGCCGGAAATATTTTAATTTCCTTTAATAATTTCTCGGCTCGCGATGCAGTGCCATTAATGGGACAAATGCCTCAAGAATTTAATGTCGAGTTTACCCCCAATCCCCAAGAAACATTAGATTTAATCGCCGAATATTATGACGTGCGGCGAAATTTGATCGTCAAATTCAGTAATGATACGATCGATCAATCCTATACCCTCGGTCAAACTCTGGGTAAAATATTCCCAGGCATGATATCTACCCAAATTATTAACGGCAGTCATCTTACGCCCCTCGGTCAAGACTTGCAATGGCAACCCAATCCGCAAATCTTCACCCCTTTTGATGCGATCGGTCAATGGCTCAAACAAGAAATTCACCGCGACTTACACCAGCTCAAACGGGAAATGCTCCGGTGGCTCGATCCAGTTGTGGGTCAAAAAATGTTGCCATAGATTTAGTGGAAGTAGTGAGTTTTAATTTGGGATTGCGACAACGATTGTTGGGGAGGGAGCGATCCAAGCTGCGCTAAATCTGCGGCAGATTTAGCGCAGCTTGAAATAATATAACAACCGCCAGGGCGGTTAGGACAGATGTATACGCTTCCGCTCTGGCGGAGGCTACGCCAACGAACCATTAGTAGGTCAGCTTTCCCAAACTGACCCCTGTCCCCTGACCTCTGACCCCTGCTATATAACTAGGCGATCGCATCTTTGAGAGCATATACGACTCGTTGCTGCTCCTCAAAGGTAAGTTCGGGGAACATGGGGAGGGAAAGTACCTCATTGCTGATTTGCTCGGTGATGGGGAAACTGCCTAATGGGTAGCCCAAGTCTCGATACACTTCCTGTAGGTGAAGGGGAAGGGGATAATAGATCATTGAGATGACTCCGGTTTCCATCAGAGCCGCACGGACTTTATCCCGATGAGCGGCTGAATCGATACCTGGGGGTGCGATTAGTCTGATTGTGTACTGATTCCAGACACATTTACCACCCGCGATCGATTGAGGGGGGATGATGCCAGGGATATTGGCGAGTAACTCGTGGTATCGGTTGGCGACATCGGTACGCTGTTGATTCCAGGTATCGAGATGTTGGAGTTTCACTTGCAAGACAGCAGCTTGTACCGCATCCAACCGACTATTTACGCCGATCGCTTCATGATAGTATCGTTGACGACTACCATGTTCGCGAAACATCCGTAAATCCGCCGCCAATGCCGAATCATTGAGGGTAATCGCCCCACCGTCACCACAAGCACCAAGATTTTTGGTTGGAAAAAAGCTAAAACAACCAAACGCGCCAATATTACCGACTTTTTTACCACCCCACTCAGCACCCGTGGCTTGAGCGCAGTCTTCGATAACTGGGATGTTGTGCTGAGTGGCGATCGACATCAGCGCAGTCATATCGCAAGGTTTCCCAAAGATATGCACGGGCATAATCGCCTTGGTACGGGGAGTAATCGCCGCCGCCAGTTTGGTAAGATCGAGATTATAAGTAGCCGGATCGATATCTACAAATATAGGCTTGGCACCAACGGCACTAATCGTCTCCGCTGTGGCAATAAAAGTAAACGGCGAAGTAATTACTTCATCCCCTGGGCCGATGTGCATTGCTCTCAAGGCTAGATATAAAGCATCCGTCCCCGAATTGCAAGCCACACATTCAGTCGTACCCATATATGCCGCAAACTGTTGCTCAAACTTCTGCACCATTGCGCCGCCAATATAGGCACCACTAGCCAAAACTTCTAATACCGCTGCATTGACATCAGCACCGATCGCTTGATACTGTCGTTTAAGGTCGATAGGGGGGATGTTGCTCACAAGGTTTAACCCTTAATTTCCAGACAATTGTAGCGGAAGAACTGACTTTTTCACAACCCGATTTTTCGCTCACCTAAATATTATGGCTCGAACTACCTCTAGCCCATTCTCTGCGGACTCCTTACTCTCTGCTCACTCTGCGTTTAAAAACGATCGAAAGATTATTAGCAGGCATCGGATAAATTTTTTCCAGGGATAAGTTCGCACTCTCCGCGAGATCGATCGTTTCTTCCAAGTCCCGAATCCCCCACTCTGGATTTTGAGCGCGGAGACTCTCATCAAAAGCAGCATTACTCGGAGCTGTATGGACTCCCTCACGCTTGAAAGGGCCGTAAAGGTAAAATATACCGTTTGGCGGAAGTAAGCGGCTTGCTCCGGCGATTAGACCCAAATAAGCCGATCGAGGGGCGATATGAATCATGTTGATATTAACGATCGCCGTAATTGGAAGATAGTGGGATAATTCGGCTAACTCGTTGGCGTAGCCTCTCCCCTGGAGAATCGACCATTTTGGATCGCTGGCATCGAGATCGATCGGTGGGTATACTCGATCGCACGGTCGATCGTGCTGCCATGCGCCAATACTGGCTCTCGCATCTGGATTCGGATCTGAAGGTAGCCACAATAGGGGTGCTAATGCGGGTGCGAAAAAAGTACAATGTTCGCCCGTACCGCTAGATATTTCTAATACTGTCCCCGTTGGCGGTAATACTTGGCGTAAAATTTCGAGGATTGGCTCTCGATTGCGATCGGTTGCAGGTGCATATCGGCGAAGATCTGGGGAGTTATTCATTATCTATGACTGGTGGTAATGTATATTTAGCGAGAGGAACTGTATCGATATAGTTTTTGGCTTGTTCTTTTCCAGACTTGCAAAAAGTAAAGAAGTGGTAAGCTCCAGAAACTAATTTTTTCTCCCGAACATTCTGCCAATTGCGTTAGAATATGGGATCTTTGAAATCCCCACCCTAAAAACTCAATTCTCTGCTTGGTGCATTTTTACCGACGGGGAACCCGTGCGGTAAATGCATCCGCAATTCTCAATTAATTTAACAATCGTCGATCGAAACACCACCTCAAATTCCAGGTCTACTTAAACCCTTTCATCCGCTTATTAGTCTCCTTTTGTAACTCAGCCGCGATTTTGAACATCTCAATCCCGTCATGTAAACACTGTTCGTCATAGTTCATGATATAAAAATTCAATTCCTTAATGCCATCCGCCACTCGATCGATACAGTAATATAAATTAACCGCTACTCCAGCAATTAATGAAGGATTGGGCATCGAGTGGAAAGTTTTCTCGGCTTTGTGCAAATGTCGTTGACACTCGGCAACGTACGCCTCAAAAGCCGCCATTAAATCATCATCAAAGGGATCGGCAGAAAGTTCGCGAATCTGGGCTTTGAGTGGTTTGATAATCCAATTCATCATCCGATTGACTGGAGTATAAACTTGATTCAACCACAAAATCAAGTCTTCATCCAATTCACGCCCCACCGTGCGCGGACGTTTGGGAGTATGTGCTGGGGACTGTTGTTGGGCGGGAATATGGATCGACTGAAGTTGACAATCGTATTCCCGCCGCTTGCGCTCATCGCCCAAGATCTCATAAGCGGCATTAATTTCGATAATCCGATCGCGACTGGCTCGATCCCCATTCACATCAGGGTGATATTTCTTGGCCAACTTGCGATAAGATTGCTTAATCTCATCAGCAGTCGATCGAACAGGAATTTGAAGAGTTTCGTAGTGAGTTAATTGCATCGAGGATCGAAGGATTAGAGTAGGGATGAGAGATCGATCGAGCCACGCCCTCATCCCTCACCGTTGTTTGTGAGTGGAGTTTAAATCCCCATCCTAAAAACCCAATTATTAATTACTTGTACTGTTGACGCTCACACCTTGCCAAAGGCATTGCGTAGTCGAAGTATTAATTAATTTAAACTAGCTTAATTTCTGGGTCTTGAAATAGTGGAGTACTGAGATAGCGTTCACCAAAGCTGGGTTGAATCATCACAATTAGTTTACCGCTATTTTCGGGACGACGGGCGACTTCGATCGCCGCACACAAAGCAGCACCAGTAGAAATACCCGATAATAAACCTTCCTCTCGTGCTAATCTACGTCCATAGTCGATCGCCTGTCGATCGGTCACGGCAATTACTTCATCGATCGATTCGATTTTCAATACTTGAGGGATAAATCCCGCCCCAATGCCTTGAATCTTATGTGGCCCTGGTCTACCTCCTGATAATACCGGACTATTGGTCGGTTCCACCGCGATCGCTTTAAATCCAGGCTTGCGGGGTTTGAGTGCTTCCGCTATCCCCGTAATAGTGCCCCCTGTACCCACGCCAGCCACCAAAATGTCTACTTTGCCATCAGTGTCCGCCCAAATCTCTTCAGCGGTCGTATTGCGGTGAATCTGGGGATTTGCGGGGTTGCGGAATTGCTGCAACATATAGGCATGAGGAGTTCGATCGACGATTTCCTGAGCGCGACGAATACACCCACTCATCCCCTCGCTGCCTGGAGTTAGTTCCAATTCTGCGCCATAGGCTTTTAACATCGCTCTGCGTTCGATACTCATAGTTTCTGGCATGGTGAGAATCAACCGATAACCTTTGGCTGCGGCGACCATTGCTAGCGCAATTCCGGTATTTCCCGATGTCGGTTCGATTAAGATCGTCTTACCAGGCGTAATTAAACCCTCATCCTCAGCCGCCTGAATCATATTCACCCCAATTCGGTCTTTGACGGAGGCAGCGGGATTCATCCCTTCCAATTTGACGATAATTTCGGCGACACAACCTTCAGATTGGGGAATTCGATTGAGCCTGACTAGTGGTGTACGACCAACTAATTCTGTGACACTGTTAGCAATTTTCATATCAATAAATCATAATTTAAGCGCGACTAAAGACCTGAATCCAAATCGATATCGATCGTCTAGGGATGAGGAGCAAACTAGAAATAGCATAGGCTAGGCTTGCCTAAACGTGTCTGGCGATCTCTATCCGACCACCACCTAATTATACCGCCGTATCTACAGGGATTTAATTCCCGATCGGGTCTGCCAAACATTTTGCTTGGATAAATGTTATGATGGTAGCTATTGACCAAGGTTGGCCGATCGGTTTAGGCAGCGGACTCATAATCCGCGAGGTTTCCTCTAGACAGGTTCGATTCCTGTACCTTGGACTAACTGAATACTCATCAGGAATTTGGGTAGAAACCCCGCCTTTCAAGGCGGCTTTACAGGCGCAAACGTCAGTTAGCAAAGGCGGGAAACCCGCCTTTGCAAGCAGTCTGCGCTAAACACTAAGCAATAATCAATCCATTTGAGCGACGAATTAGACTGACCTTGCTAGCCGTAATCTGGCCCAGCCGCTTCCAGTTGGAATCGCTGACAGATACTTGTCGTTCGGTGTCTCCAGAAACATAGCCAATCCCTTTTGGAGAATTAACTAAGTCGCCCTTTCTGAAGCCGTGTCTTGTTGTCGTACCACCATATTTGCGTCTCACCCCACCTTTGGCTGGAACCATTAAATGGAGTTGGCGACGACTAATCGGTGGGCGGCGAATTACTGTGAATACTGGAGTGGTTAGAGTTACCACTCCGATCCAAATATGTCCACGCTCTCTAGTATTCTCAAAAGATTCGTATCGCAGAAAGTAACTAGATGCGAGTGCGATTCCATCCACTGCATGAGTGGCTAGAATCGCATCACCTTTGTGATTCTTTTGTTTGACTAGACCAAGCCTGTCACGAACATTGGAAGTCTCCCAGCCGAATCTCGTCACGGTTGGAGCGATTAATTCCAATTGCTTGAGCATCCAGATTTGCCCGACCATTACAGGAGAGAACGATTTATCTCCCCGCGCCTGGACGTACTCGTAGACAATCTGAGTGATGGGAAATAATCGATCCAACTCAACTACAACCCGCAACTCTAATTGACGATTAGCCCGAATTGATGGAGTCCGTTTCCTTCCTCTACGATTACTAAATCGCTTTTGGCGATGAGCACGGAGATCGAACTTAACCTTGCGGTTAATTCTGCGTCCTCTCCTGCCTCTACGCATCATCGCCCGTTGCTCCATTCGATCTTTGACCGTTTTGAATGGCAAGATTAAATGGGCGGCAAATAGTGTGAATTTGAAAGATTGAACCGCGACACCGGAATAGAGCTTGCCTGGATCTATTCCGATTACGATGGGCTGAGTATTTCTGGTAGCTGGTTCGGCTATTAATTGGACGTAGTAGAGTCCAATGTCCGACCATTTACCGATAGCTTTACCATCACGTACCCACTTTCTCGCCCGACTGGGCTTGGTGGGCATGGCTGGTGTGCCATCTGGGTTTTGAACAGGAATACGCATTTAGAGATAATCCAACTTGTATTGTTTAAGTCTCTTCGCCCACCTAACAAACCATGTCTCGGCTTGACCCGACACCCAAACCAATTGGGTTTAGAGGGAATCCGAACTAGAGAAGTATTCGGAGGTCTGTGAGATTGTTAGGCTCAATGGGCTATTGCACCACTTAGTTAAGGTTGAGTCGAGGGGGAGTATTATCTCCCGCCCCTCTCATTTAGATCTGGACGTGCCCGTTTCCGTGCATCCAGCTCCCGATGTTCTTGGCTTGCGCCTTTGCTAGTGCGATACGGGGTCGTGTATTGCTACAACTTTC
>JANMEL010000014.1:0-4412 GCA_031376885.1 Chamaesiphon sp. OTE_70b_metabat_96
TCACCCCTGACCCCTCACCCATGACCTCCGCCGATCGACTTCAAGCACTAACCCAGGCGATTACCGAAGCAGATTCAGCCGCTCGTGTTGTCGAGGCTGTCGAAAAATTGACAGAGGCACGTCTAGAAGCCGCTATTCCCACCCTAATTAATATTTTAGGTCGCAACAATCCTGGGGCAGCAGTAGCAGCCGTAGAGGGGCTGATTCAGATGGGCAAGCCTGCGGTAAAACCTTTACTTGAGCTATTAGATGGTTATAATTATGGTGCTAGGGCATGGGCATTGCGGGCACTATCTGGTATCGGCGATCCTCAAGCATTAGATACATTATTGGATGCCGCCAAAAATGATTTTGCTCTGAGCGTCAGACGAGCTGCTGCCAGAGGATTGGGCACTTTGAATTGGGACGATCTATCCAGTCTCGAAATTACCACGGCACAAGGAAAAGCGATCGATGTTTTACTGTCCGTATCCCAAGACCCTGAATGGGTGGTAAGATATGCCGCAATTAGCGGATTGCAAGAATTGGCGATCGCAGTAGTTATTAGTCAGACCGATTTAACTCGTCAAATTTTGGTGCATTTCGATCGATTAGTAGCCAATGATGATAACTTAGCTGTAATTGCCAGAATTTGGTTGGCACAAAAAGAAATTCAAACCCAGATCGATGAAATATTGAACCAACAGCCCTCAAGATCCAATCCGCCATTAGCAACAACCATGGGCACGAGTTGGCAACATACCCTCGAAAAACTCTATGCACGGAAACGACAATCCCAACCCCATCCAGAAGGAGATCCCCACAAGTTCCGTGAAGTAGCCGCAGCAATTTTGAATGATGCTCTCGATCGAGAACCCAGCCAACGAGTCTAAGCCCTAAATCTTTCCAGCTATCCAAGTCGAAAACCCTTCTTCATCACTATTTATGGCTATTCAGTTGTTCGCAATTGTCAAAGATGGTAAGATTGAGCCTCTACAACCAATCGATTTACCCGAAGGTACTAAGTTAATGATTATCGTAGGCGATCGACCCAGATCCCTAAAAGCAAAGCTCCGCCAACGGTTTCGGATTCGGAAAGTGTGTGTATCGACAGCTCATTCCACAAAAATAGATCGCCCCCGCGAACAAGTCGAAGCGATTGCCTGGTCTAATCTCGGCCTAAATAGTCTGAATCGAAGTTATGCTGATGATGAGCCAGAATATGGAATATCTCAATTGAAAGAGTTAAATCCTAGCTATGAGAGAAGGTAATGTAATTCTCACTGTAATTTTTCAAGTAGATGGAAGGCGAAAAAACCGTCCAGCTTTAATACTGCGGGAAATGCCCAGGTATGGAGACTTGTTAATTTGTGGAATTAGTACCCAACTAAAACAATACACCCCCAACTTTGATGAAATCGTCAGAGTCGAGGATCCTGACTTTATCACTAGTGGATTGGTCAAAGAATCCCTGATTAGATTAACATTTTTAGCCGCCATCCAACGGACAGAAGTCATCGGCTCGATCGGCTCGATCGACAATAGCCGTCACAGTAGATTGCTATCCAATCTATCCAATTATCTTAGCATTACAACTCTACCTAGCAAAATATCTGACTCGGAGTAATGTAGATTGTCTATTTCTCCAGAAGACCGATCGGCGATCTAGACTCGATTTCCCGCACCAAAGGCTACGCCGGACGTTCGATCGACATCTACCGCCAACGCCAACAGTTCAAGCTCCTGACCCCAAACTCTGCTACAATAAAGGTGAGCGGCAAACTACCATAGTAGTTTGCCGCTATGCTTCTTGGAATAATGAATTGCCAAGAGTGGGTCGAACCCCACTTTTTTTGTCGTTTTACCAATTTCTAGGATTGCTAGCATCGATCGTCAAGCGTCTCCAGCAGGGGAATCGGGCCTCAATCTCAACCTTGATTTTGTCATCTCGATCGATCCGATTCTCTGTGTGCCAACATCATTGGTTCATCAATGATGCTGAATCTACACTCACTCCATCATTAATGAGAACGTCGGAAATTAACCACCTAAATTAATTCTAGGGCGATGTTTTACACTGTCCCTAGCCCTTAGTCCCTAGCGTCAATTTATGGCTCATCCCCTGATTCCCCAAATTACCGATATTGCTAGCCCAATCGCCGTCGAATTGGGCTTAGAACTAGTAACGATCGTCTTCCAAACAAATCAAAATCCGCCTGCATTGCGAGTCGATATTCGGAATCTAGAAACAGATACTGGTTTAGATGATTGTGCCCGCATGAGTCGAGCCTTAGAAGCAGCATTAGATGCAGCAGAGGATTTGATTCCCTTTGCCTACATGCTAGAGGTTTCTAGTCCAGGTACGAGCCGCGAATTGACAACCGATCGAGAGTTTACCGCATTTGGTGGCTTTCCGGTTCGAGTCATCCCCATTGAAATTATTGATGGCAAAAAAGAATGGTTGGGACAATTAATTAGCCGTGATGAAACAACAATTTATCTCAGTCAGAAAGGGCGCAAAATAGCTATTTTGAGGGAATCAGTCAGCAAAGTTATTTTGGATGACAATCCTTAGTGTCCGTATCGATCGCCATCTATCACCCCTACGTCTTGAACTTAACTGAATATGTCAAAATCTAAACCACAGAAAAAAAACGTTAGTCTACCCGGTCTCAAAAATCTCATCGACGAAATTAGTGCCGATCGAAATCTACCTAGCTCATCAGTTCAAGCAGCATTAAGAGAAGCTTTGCTCAAAGGTTACGAACGCTATCGTCGATCGCAACTATTGGACAAGATGCAATTTGAAGAAGACTATTTTGAGAACTTTGACGTATTTCTCAATCTAGAAGATGAGACATTCCAAGTCGTCGCAACTAAAGAGATAGTTGAAGAAGTTGGCGACGAAGATCGGGAAATCTCCCTCAATGAAGTCAAGAAGATTCTACAACAAGAATCCGATGAAGAACTAACCGATGAAGAACTCGCCGAAATGATGCCCACTTCGATCGGCGATTCGGTTGTCCTCGATGTTACCCCCGATCGAGATGATTTTGGGCGGATGGCAGCAATCCAAGCCAAGCAAGTTTTGGCTCAAAAACTGCGCGACCAACAACGTAAAATTATCCAAGAAGAGTTCGAGCAATTTGAAGGTTCGACTCTAATTGGTAAAGTACTAAGATTCGAGCGTCAGTCAGTAATTTTGGTCGTAAATAGCAGTTTTGGACAGCCAGATGTCGAAGCCGAATTACCCCAAAAAGAACAACTTCCAAATGATAATTATCGCACCGGACGCACCTTCAAAGTCTTCCTCAAAAAAGTTCGCGAAGGCTCTCAACGCGGCCCTCAATTGCTCGTTTCCCGTGCCTCTGCTGGGTTAGTCGTCGAACTATTTGCCAATGAAGTCCCCGAAATCGAAGAAGAACTAGTCCGCATCGTCGCAGTGGCGCGAGAAGCCACTCCTCCATCCCGTCATGTCGGCCCCAGAACAAAAATTGCCGTAGACACTCTAGAGGGCGATGTAGACCCAGTGGGTGCTTGTATTGGAGCCAGAGGTTCGCGAATTCAGGTGGTGGTAAATGAGTTGCAAGGCGAGAAGATCGATGTTATTCGGTGGTCGCCAGATCCTTCTACTTATATTTCTAATGCCCTCAGTCCTGCGCGGATTGATGAGGTAAGATTGGTCAATCCTGATGGTCGTCAAGCTCATGTTTTGGTACCAGAAGATCAGTTAAGTTTAGCAATCGGCAAGGAAGGTCAAAATGTTCGCCTAGCTGCACGATTGACTGGTTGGAAAATAGATATCAAAGATGCTGCTAAATACGATCCGGTTGCGGCGATGAAGGAAGTAGAATCCCAACGCCAATCACAATCAGAATATCAATCCCGCTATCAACCTGACTATCAGGATGCTGGATATCGAGATGATGAAAATGAGTAACTTCTATTCATGAATCAAATTTCGCTCGCCATATCGATCCAGGAAATTAGTGACTGTTTTCCCGTGATGAGTGAGTTAAGGCCTCATTTATCACTGGCGGAATTCATCGATCGAGTTCGCCGCCAGCAACAGCAATATCATTATCAGCTCCTATATCTACAAGCTGATGAGTCGATCGAAGCTGTTGCTGGATTTAGGTTGTCTGAATCTCTCGCTTGGGGTAAGTTTCTATATGTTGACGATCTAATAACTAAATCCGATCGAAGGTCTCAAGGAGCTGGTACTTTATTATTCAACTGGCTGGTGGACCATGCTCGATCGACTAATTGTCAGCAATTAACACTGGATTCTGGCGTACAAAGGTTTGCCGCACACCGCTTTTACCGAAGGACGGGCGGAAAGCCCCCTGATTCATCGGTGGGGATGAACGCTGCTGCGGCTTTAGCAAGCGAGCTTTTCGGGGGAAGCTTCCCCCGAAAACGTCGCGCCGCCT
>JANMEL010000019.1:0-2876 GCA_031376885.1 Chamaesiphon sp. OTE_70b_metabat_96
CCCTGACCCCTCAATGCACCGCACACTACTAGCAGCCAAAATTCACAGTTGCACCATCACTGATGCGAATTTGCACTATATGGGTAGCATTAGTATCGATGAAAAGTTATTGAAGGCTGTGGGGATAGTGCCCTACGAGCAGGTACAGGTGGTAAATGTGAATAATGGGGAACGATTTATTACTTATGTCATTGCCGCCGGATCTGGATCTGGATCGATCGAATTAAATGGTGCAGCAGCTAGACTGGGTGTAAAGGGCGATAAACTAATCATTATGACCTATGGTCAATTTGATGAGAGTGAATCACAACATCATCAGCCCAAAGTAGTCATGGTGGACGATCGCAATCAAATCACCGAAATTAAATCTTATATCCCAACTGGATTAGGTTAGTTGGGTTTTCTTCAAAGGAGACGCTACAAAGGACAAGGCTCAACCCAACCTACGCAAGTTATTGTTCGATCGCCTGTTATGTCTAGTAGTAGGATACTTTTATTTAGCAGCAGCAGTAAGTTGGGTATCTGCCGATTTTACTGGTGGTTGATACACAGCAAGATCGAACCAGAAGGTAGTGCCCACACCGACAGTGCTAGAGATATGAATGCGGCTGCGGTGTTTTTCGATGATATTTTGGACGATCGAAAGTCCCAATCCAGTACCTTCTAAAGTATGTACGCGGTTTTCGACGCGGAAAAATCTGTCAAAAATCGCTCGCATGTCTTCTGGATCGATGCCGATGCCAGTATCGACTATTTCCACTCTAACACAAGCACCCATTAATTCTTGCCCTGGCTCAGAGGTCGCTGGAACCTGATGGGCGCGGATTGTGACCTTTCCAGCCGCTTTGGTAAATTTGAGGGCATTCCCGACCAGATTTGCCAGCACCTGGAGGATTAGATCGTAGTTACCCAAGACTGCGGGTAGATCTGGTTCGATTTCTTGGCAGAGTTCGATTTCTTTATCTTTGGCGTTGAGTTGATAGGTGCGAAGGGTTTGTTCGATCGATTGGTGCAATTCTACCGAGCCAAATTGATAGACATGAGCGGATTCTAGTTTGGATAAATCTAGGACATCATTTACCAATCTTGTCAATCGATCCGTTTCTCGATTGGCGGTATCTAGAAATTCACTCCGCTGGGCTTCGCTCAGTTCATCCCCATATTCATGGAGAGTTTCGATGAATGATTTGATGTTGAATAATGGTGTCCGTAGTTCGTGGGAAACGTTGCTAATAAATTGACTTTTAGCTTCATTTAGTTCTACTTCACGGGTGATATCTTGGACTGTCATGGCGATCGCCCGAACATTTTCTCGAACTGGATCTAGGACGCTAGTAATTAAAATTCTGACCGTTCTTTGGGCGGGTTGGGTGAGCACGATCCGAAATTCTTCACCTTCTTGTTTGCCTGCGGCGATTTGATATAGCGGGCGAGCAAGTTCGGCGGAGACACTTCCAGGCAAGACGTGGAGGACGTTAGTACCGTTTGATTCGAGGGTTTCCCAGCCAAAGAAACGGCGGGCATTGGGATTGACGAGGAGAATGTGAAGATCGTTGTCGAGGAGAATTGCTCCATCAGCGATCGTCATGACAAGAGTTTCTAATTTGGCTTTTTCGGCAGTTAATTCATCGACATTTTGTTCTTCAAATATCTCTAATTTTTCGGCCATCTCATTGAAGCTGCAAATTAGTTCGCCTAATTCACCACCGAGGGGTAAATCGATCCGCTGATTGAATTTTCCCGATGCAATATTTTTGACCCCAGACAGTAATTCTTTAATCGGCTTGGTAATTTGTAAGGCATTAAATACCGCACCCAAAATTACCATCACCCAAATTGACACAAATACAGCGATCGTCACATCTCTAGTCAATCCACTGGATGCAACTACGGTAGGATTGGGATTGATGCCGATCGCTAAAGTACCCAAGAATTTACCTTCATGTTCGATCGGGACAAATACGTCAGTAACAATGCCTTCTGGGGTATGATGTTGACGAACTAAAGGTAAGTCTCGACTGTCGGTATGTTCGGGTAAGTGAATCTGACGTTCGATCGTCAGCGAATTCTGGACTTCTGACTCGGAAAAGGGAATCCCTAAGCGAATTTTACCACTCTCATCGGCGTAGAGGATGTACCGAAGACTGGACGTACTATGATAGAAGCGATTGGAAAACCTCGCTACTGTCGTCAGATCGTTTTCGGCTAATTGGGGCGCAATATTCGTCGCTAGCAACAATCCCAAGTCTCGCGCAAATCTTGTATCGCCAATTCGAGCATCGACTTGAATGGTATTTACCGCCCAAAATGTCAAGCCACTCACAATCAGCGACACCACCAATGTGGCTGCTCCCATCAGTTTAGTTTGAAGTGTGAACTCCATCCACCAATGGCGAATGATGTCGCGCAATTTGTCGAACATGGCTAGCATGAAGTGGGAAAGGAATAAAGGATGGTTGATAGACTAGTTGCTAGCAATATTTTCTAGGTGCTCAGATCTACTGTCTGTGTTTAGGCACCTTGCAGATGTCAGTTTTGGATCTCCTCCCACTATAACAGCGATTACCTAACAGTAGGCTCCGCCAACGCTCTGATAGCTTGCATAATCAAAAGGGTGCATCATCTCACAGAGACAACACACCCTCAAGCCTAGAGCTAAAGCCTAGCTCTCTCTCTCAGCCAAGCTCAAACCAGCCGCGAATTCTTCGCCATAGCCTTCTTCGCCATGCTCGTTGATATCCAAACCTTGGTATTCAGCTTCAGGTTTGACCCGTAGCTCCATTACTAAGCTCAGAAGCTTAATAATGATAAATGTACCAGCCGCTGCGATCGCATAGGTAATCACCGTTGCAATAATTTGTTTGCCGAGTAAGTCC
>JANMEL010000021.1:0-6375 GCA_031376885.1 Chamaesiphon sp. OTE_70b_metabat_96
CCCCTCCCTGACCCCTGACCCCTCAGATGCAACTTAAAAACGTAATCATAGTCCATAAAGCAGGAGACAGAATTAGTCAAAATCTCGCCGCCAAATGTTCCAAACAATTGGAACAGCGGGGGTGTGACGTATTAATGGGGCCGAGTGGAGCCAAAGATAACCCCTATCCAGTGTTTTTGGCATCTAGCAGCGGGCCGATCGATATTGCGATCGTTTTGGGTGGTGATGGTGGCGCACTCACCGCAGCGCGTCATTTAGCCCCCGAAGGGATCCCGATTCTCGCGGTTAATGCGGGGGGTCATTTAGGCTTTTTGACTGAACCTTTAGAAGTATTTAATGTTGATGTGCCCGACTCGGCAGAAGGTGGTACAGTGTGGGATCGGTTAGCAGAAGATCGATATGGGATCGAGCGGCGGATGATGCTTCAGGCGTATATTTACGATGGAGATAGACGAGATATCGAACCCGACAGCGATCGATTTCTCGCTCTGAATGAGATGTGTATCAAGCCTGCGGCGGCCGATCGAATGTTAACATCGATCCTCGAAATCGAAATCGACGGCGAAATAGTAGATCAATACCAAGGTGACGGCCTCATCGTCTCCACCCCCACGGGTTCCACCTGTTATAACCTTTCGGCAAATGGGCCGATCGTCCACCCTGGGATGGCAGCTATCACAGTGGCCCCTATCTGCCCTCTGAGCCTCTCCAGTCGGCCGATCGTGATTCCGCCCGCCTCTACGGTAAGTATTTGGCCCCTGAGCGATTATGAACTCAATACCAAGCTCTGGAACGATGGAGTCTTGGGTACTTCAATTTGGCCAGGGCAACGGGTAGATGTGCGGATGGCAGACTGTCAGGCCAACTTTATCATTCTTCGTGACAATTATTCATACTATCAAACCCTTCGCGAAAAGTTGCTTTGGGCAGGTTCGAGGATTACTTACGATCGCCACCACTCTAGAAATTAACCAAGCTCAATGGGTGCATAGTCTGGGCGACAGCTAGATAATCTGTTGGCAAAATCAACATCTTTTGCCCAGTTTCGGCAACAGCCTGAGAGAATTCAGCACATTAACCCATAGCCGGATGGCTAAATTAGGTGGGCAAAGCCAAATGAAACAGTTAGACTGTGGAGTGAGAGTGATAAATCATTCCGCCCTAACAACTTTGGGGGATGTAAGCGATCGAATCTTTTCAACTAATTTTAGTGTCTACTCGTAGAAATGTACACTTATCGCTTCTTCTAAAGAGTGAAACCAAGCTACTACGCAGCTAGACATTTAGATTTGGAGTCAAGTGTTAATAAATATTCAAACTTCATCCATTTGGACGGTGAATCTGTTATCAGTAACCAACCCAAAGGGATAAACGCGGCATATTAGAGCGGAGTCTGAATAGTTAGACATTATATTTAACAATCCCAACTGGCAAAAATATTAATAAGAGCTACAATCAAAAGGGTTTTCCATCATTGGGATTAACTGACGATCTGCGGCTACTAATTCTCTGCTGGCAAGATTTACATGGCACATCAGATAACCAAAGGTTGGGATCTCAAATTATTGAAAATATACAAATAACTAAGTTATTGTCTGCTTAAATATAGTACCCATATTGTTCGCTGTAGTAATAGATAGGAGTAAGAGGCACCAGATATGACCCAGGCTAAAGACATGCTCGCAACCTTAACCACCAAAGAACCTGACACCGAGTTAGAATTATTGCTCGATGAAGATACCGATCCCGACGATCTGATTGATTTTACGGCTGATAGTGATGGTGATGTCGAAGATGAAGATGGTAAGCCTGGGGGAAAAGTCAAAGCCTCCCGTCGTCGCGCTCAAACCAAGAAAAAACAATTTACCGAAGATTCGATTCGGTTATATCTCCAAGAAATCGGTCGAATTCGGCTGTTGAGAGCCGATGAAGAGATTGAACTAGCACGGAAGATCGCCGACTTATTAGAATTAGAACGACTCCGCGAAAAGCTCCTCGACGAACTCGATCGCGAACCCCACGATCGAGAGTGGGCATTGGCTGTAGATATGCCGCTCCAGCAATTCCGCCATCGGTTATTCCTCGGACGACGAGCGAAAGATAAGATGGTACAGTCTAATCTCAGATTGGTTGTATCGATCGCCAAAAAATACATGAATCGCGGTTTATCTTTCCAAGATTTGATCCAGGAAGGTAGTCTGGGTTTGATTCGTGCTGCGGAAAAATTCGATCATGAGAAAGGGTATAAATTCTCCACCTACGCCACCTGGTGGATTCGTCAAGCCATCACCCGCGCGATCGCCGATCAGTCTCGCACCATTCGTCTTCCCGTCCACTTGTACGAGACGATCTCGCGGATCAAAAAGACCACCAAACTATTATCTCAGGAAATGGGTCGCAAACCCACCGAAGAAGAAATTGCGACTCGGATGGAAATGACCATCGAGAAACTCCGCTTCATCGCCAAATCCGCCCAACTCCCCATCTCCCTCGAAACACCCATCGGTAAAGAAGAAGATTCTCGCCTTGGTGACTTTATCGAAGCAGACGGCGAAATGCCCGAAGATCAAGTCTCCAAGAGCTTACTCCGTGAAGATTTAGAAGGGGTACTCGATACACTCAGCCCCCGCGAACGTGACGTGCTCCGCCTCCGCTACGGCTTGGATGATGGACGAATGAAGACTCTAGAAGAAATCGGTCAAATCTTCAACGTCACCCGCGAACGCATCCGCCAAATTGAAGCGAAAGCCCTTCGCAAATTGCGCCACCCAAATCGCAATAGCATTCTCAAGGAATATATCCGCTAGGAGATCTAGCCCATTCAGATCCCCGACTTCTCCTTTGAAGTCGGGGATCTAGTTGCTCGATCTAGGATCTAGTTTATCAATAGTTGAAGAGATAGACTAATATATTAAGACAACATTATTGAAATTTGGTTATGGCGCAAATCCAGTTTTCCAGAGGAACCAACGAACCTGTAGTTCCCGATATCCGGTTGTCCAAAGCTCGCAATGGTCAACAGAGTAAGGCATCATTCTACTTTCAGAACCCGGCAATTTTGGGTAACGAGGTAAATGAAGACGTGACTGGGCTATATATGATTGATGAAGAAGGCGAAATCGTCAGCCGCGAAGTCAAGGCAAAGTTCGTCAATGGTAAGCCAGATGCTCTGGAAGCAATCTATATCATGAATACTGAAGCAGAGTGGGATCGATTTATGCGCTTCATGAATCGCTACGCCGCATTAAATGGGCTAGGTTTGAGTAAAGCGAATAATGATGATGCTCCAGCAGCAGAGAGTTGATCGACGCATCATCTGGTGGGCAATAATGCTCACCCTGTAGAGTTTTTTGTAATTTTCAACTAGGTAATTGATGGCTACTGCATCACATCAACCCCATTCAAATTCGATCGAGATGGCGATCGACTGTGCGATAATTACGGTCAGTGATACCCGTACACTCGATACCGATACCAGTGGTAAAACGATCGATCGACTCCTCCAGTCTGCCGGACATCGAGTTATTAGTTATCAAATTATACCTGACGAACCTAGTCAGATTCAAGCAGAATTGGATCGTGCCATAGCTTCAGAGTCAAAGATTCAGGCGATCGTCTTTAATGGTGGTACAGGAATATCAGCGCGGGATACTACTTATGATGCGATCTCCAGTAAATTAACCAAAACTTTACCTGGCTTTGGGGAAATCTTTCGATTATTAAGTTATGAAGAAATCGGCTCGCGGGCGATGGCCTCTCGTGCCATTGCAGGTACTTACGATCGCCTATTAGTATTCTCTCTACCTGGTTCTAGTGGAGCAGTCAAGCTGGGGATGGAGAAACTGATTATACCAGAATTAGTCCATTTAGTAACTCAAATTCAGCAATAAATTCTTAGTGGGGTTTTAAATTCCCGATCCGTCTAGAAATTGACGAATGACTTTATCATCCAAATTACAACTGGGTGCAACTTCTACCCCTACCGCTGAAGGTATCTCGACACCTTGAATAATCGCATTACAAGTCCGCTCGGTTTGCATTTTTTGGACTTGTTGTTCGAGACTTTCAATTCGATCGACCAATGCCCGAATTACTTCCGCTTCAGAGTCGGGTAAGCTACCATGTTCTAATGGCCCTACCCGTTCGCCTGCTCGATATAGAATTCGCCCTGGAATCCCGACTACGGTACAATCGGAAGGTACATCTCGGAGTACTACCGAACCTGCGCCGATGCGGACGTTATTACCGATTTGGAGATTGCCCAAGACTTTAGCACCTGCGCCAACTACGACGTTTTCGCCCAGGGTGGGGTGACGTTTGCCAGTTTCTTTACCTGTGCCGCCAAGGGTGACACCTTGATAAATCAGCGCGTAGTTACCAATAATTGCCGTTTCGCCGATGACTACGCCCATACCATGATCGATAAATACACCTTTGCCGATGGTTGCGCCAGGGTGAATTTCGATGCCTGTGAAAAATCGTGCCAGATGAGAGATGAAGCGCGGTACAAATGGGATGCCGATCGAATATAACCAATGAGCGAAACGATGTAGCGACAAGGCTTGCAAGCCAGGATAACAGAAGAGAACTTCTACCCAGTTACGTGCAGCAGGATCGCGTTCAAAGATGATGCGGAAGTCGGCAATTAGGTTAGAAAGCACAGAAAGTGTTCCATTATCACTAGGCGGCTACTGATATTTTACCTGGAATTGGTCGTTGGCGCAGCCTATCGGAGATAATCGATGTCAGTAGTGCCAACCGAACAAATCTAAGGATATAATCTACCTGAGTAGTGCTCAAGTGAGGCTGTGTGGAATGGTTGCTGTACGAGAATATTTGCCAAGATTTACCCCCGCAGAGTATCTAGCTTGGGAAGAAACACAGGATCTGCGCCATGAATATTTGGATGGTGAAGTTTATGCAATGACTGGCGGAAGTGTAAATCATGGTGAAATCGCCATGAATTTCGGTACTATACTCCGAAATCATCTAGAGAATAGTGGTTGTCGAGTACTGAGTTCAGATGTTAAAGTCGCTATCCAGGAATCAAATGACTACGTTTATCCTGATGTAAGTGTTACATGTGATGAAGAAGATCGTCGTGCGACTAAATTCATCTCTCGACCCTGTATCATAGTAGAGGTATTATCGCCTAGTACTGAGGCTTACGATCGAGGTAATAAATTTAATTTTTACCGACGATCGACTAGCTTACAGGAATATATTTTAGTCAGTACTCAAACAATAGCGATCGACATGTACCGCAAAAACGATCGAGGTAGATGGGAAATTATTAGTTATCGATCGAACGATACGATCGAACTAGACAGCATCGATTTGAAGTTGCCGATCGACCGAGTATTCAAAGGGATTGTCTTCGATCCTCAACCGGAAACACCCAGTCTATAAGATCCGCATACTCAAATCTAACCAGTGCGATCGCGTAATCGGTGCGCTAGTCGAGATATAGTCTACACCAGTTTCAGCAACAGCGCGAATAGTCGTGAGGGTAATATTTCCCGATGCTTCGATCTTAATCCGCTCGTTTGCCGATCGAATAATGGTCACAGCTTCACGCATTAGATCGGGTGACATATTATCGAGCATAATTATATCCGATCGACAGGCGATCGCTTCTCGAACTTGCTCTAGAGATTCGGTTTCGACTTCGATCGTCAAGGGATAGGGGATATTCGATCGGATACTATCGATCGCGTTGGTAATTCCTCCGGCTGCGGCAATATGATTGTCTTTGATCATCACGGCATCATCCAAACCAATCCGATGATTTACTCCGCCACCGACGGTAGTTGCATATTTCTGGAGCAGCCGCAAACCAGGGATAGTTTTACGAGTATCAACTAATTGAGTCGGGAGATCGGCGATCGCCTCTACATATTTACGTGTAGCTGTAGCAATCCCGCTCAGACTCATTGCCAGATTCAATGCCGTACGTTCGCCCATCAGTAGAGTACCCAGATTCGCCGTAATTTGGGCGATTTTTTGGCCTGGTTCACAGCCTCCACCTTCAGCTACGAGCGGCTCGAATTTCGCATCAGGATTCAATAGCTCAAATACCCGCTTCGCAACTGGTAGAGCGGCGATTATCCCCCGTTCCTTGGCAATCCAGATCGCCGTGCTAACTCGATCGATATTTGGCAAACCTTGGGTGCTCCGATCTCCCCTACCGATATCTTCTTGTAGCCATTGAGTCAGGTGAGCATCGAGGAGAATCCAGGGGGGTAGAGTCATGGGGGGAGGGGGGGAGGGGGAGACGGGGAGACGGGGGGAGGGGGGGACGGGGAGACGGGGCGACGGGGAGGGGTGTGTAGGGGCGGGTTTATGAAAGCAATGAAGCTGCTACCAGAGACTCAT
>JANMEL010000048.1:0-24752 GCA_031376885.1 Chamaesiphon sp. OTE_70b_metabat_96
GTATATCATGAATACCAATGCTGAATGGGAGCGATTCTTGCGGTTTATGGAACGTTATTCCGCTGACAATGGACTAGGCTTGAAAAAGGCAGAGTAGGTAGTTGATACTTCTCCTTGCGGAGAGGCTTCGCCAACGGCTCCGCTCAACCACCGATGGTTGAGCGAAGCCGAAACCAGAACCCTTCTAGATATTGGGTATATTATTTGTCGGGAATCACCTTCCCATCAACCTCAAACAAAACCCACCCCTACAGTCCCTTGTTGGCAGGACTTTGATTATATGGCTGCGGTTTTAACTGCTAGATTGGGGGCGTTTTCTCTACCGCGTTGATTTCTGAGCCAGCCACCTATTTCTATGCCAATTTCATCGATGAGTTTAACAACATACTCATATCGTTGGTCAGAAAACAGATTAAATTCAAATAATAGTCGGGTTTGGTAGCGGAGGACATCTAGCCGCACATTGAGAGCTTCTAGTTGGGATAGTTTGTTTCGTGCGTACTTTGCCTCAATCAAGCCCTCTAATAAATCGTATAGACAATGAAAGAGTCTATCGCCAATAGTGAACTTATGGAGTTTGGGCAGTCGCTCGATAATCGGCACATACCATTTGATGAGATCGTAGGTCTTTTGGATGACCGATAATTCTTTCATTAGGCATTTACCTACTAATAGTTTATCTTTATTTTGAATCTGGTCATATCATAACGGCGATCGGGCAGGTTCGGAGATTTTTGACACAAATAAATATATGAGACGCAAGAACGTCGTAGGGGAGAGTCGTAGGGGTGGGTTTAGCAAACAACCATCGATATTACCATCAACCTCAACCAAAACCCACCCTCCTCACCAGAATATCCAGAATATGGTCAAATGCGGGGCGTTATTGGTGGGGAGGGCGGGTTTTGATTTGGATATTTTAGTAATCACCCAAAGTTTCTAGCTAAACCCGCCCCTACAACCCGCCCATACAACACCCTAAATCTCAAAAAAAAAAAAGAAAGAAGGAAAAAGGATAAGAGGGGAAAAGAAAAAAGGGTAACTATGTCCTCCCGCACTCGCATACTATCCGAAAACCGATTTCGTCGTCCGCGTGGTAGGGGGAGTTATTGTCGCGGTAAGCAGAACGGCAATTGTCGGGATTATCGATCCAGGAACCGCCGCGCAGCGGAGAATAAGGATTATCATCTTTTTGCCAAATTGAGCCGTCTGTAGGGGCACCTGCATAGCTATCAGACCACATATCGGCGCACCATTCCCAGACATTTCCATGCAGATCGTACAAACCAAAATTATTAGGTGGAAAAATACCCACATCAGTGGTTTGATTTCCGCCACCGCTATAGTTAGCTAACTTGTTGGTAATAGTTTCCCCAAAGTAGTAAAGCGTAGTAGTCTCAGCTCGACAAGCATATTCCCATTCAGCTTCACTAGGGAGACGATACACATGCCCTGTAAACTTTGACAACCGAGCGCAAAATTCCACCGCATCGTGCCAAGATACGCTCTCTACGGGAAGATTACCGCCTTTAAAACTCGATGGAGCCGAATTAAGATCTCGTCGCGCCTGGGGCAAGGAAGCCACCGCTCGCCATTGAGACTGAGTGACAGGATATTTGCCCATGAAAAATGGGGCGATGGTGACTTGATGTTGGGGATGCTCAGTAGCACCTCCTACGCCATCGGGAGAACCCATCTGGAATTCACCGCCAGGGATATATACTCGCTCTAGAACAACTCCTTGGGGGAGATTTTCGACGATTGAGAAAGCTTGTTTTTGTTCCCAATTGATAATTTCACCCTTACTATTTACTCCCGCGACTTGAAAGTCAAAGGATTTACCCTGATTGGTTTCAAGATCGATTTTCGCTTGCTTTTCTGCTTGCTCTGCATCCCATCGCTGTTGGAGTTGGGCGAATAGATTTGCTTGCTCCTGCAATTGAACTTTGAGGGTGGCTTTTTCCTCTTGCTCGACTTCTAGCTGACGATTTAATTCTTCTACTTGTTGACTTTCGACGATGGCGGCGGCTTGTTGTTGGAGTTGTGCTTGCTCGGTGACATACTCTTGGAATTTGAGTACCATTTTTCGCTCTTGTGCGGCTTCAGCATAACCTAGATGGAGCGATCGATCGAAATCTGCGATCGCCCCTGGATAATCTCCCCGCTTGAAGAAATCCTCACCTCGGCGATAATAAGCTTTGCCCATATCCACTTTATCGGTGATTCCCACCATTTTCCAGACATTGTAGAGAGCTTGGAGATATGGCTCATCTTCTGGTTGAGCGACTGCGGCGAGGAGGGGTAATACTGGCTCTGATGGTTGCCAATCTACGCCCCTGGCGGCTAACCAGGCGGTGATGGAAGCATTAATTTCGGCGATTCCAGTTTCACGGCTGGGGAGTTTGAGCAGACTGGTTGCCAATTCGAGTCGCAATTCGGCTTCCCAATCGGGCATTTCTTCCATCAACCGCTGATACATGCGCTGATAAACGTTGACGCTAGTATCGATAAATTGCTGTGCAACAGATTCGCTCATCCCCTTGAGTAATCCAGGGAGAATATCGGGCAACAATGGCAATTGACGTAGATTGGAGCTGACATCGAGGAGGAAATATTCATCAGAAATCCAACCAGCAATCGTACAGTGACAGAGGGAAACCAGCCGTTTTAGTTCATCCCAATCTCGCGGTACGATATGATAGTTGCGGTTGTGCATTTCGCGCAGATCTTCACCACGTTCTAACCATCGCTGTTCTCGTTCGATAATCGCCTGATTTGCTTGATATTCTCGCACAAATTTTTCATTATAAAAAGCAATCCATTCCGCTTCGGTAGTTCCTTCGGCTTTGCGCTGACGAAACCAGATTTCGGTACGATCTTTGACAATATCATATAGAGCTTCCAACCATGAGAAAGTCATCAAGGTTTCGTACCGCTCTTTGACATATCCCAATCCCCAATATGCAAAACTAATCGATAGATTTTCGCCATCGAGTGTGGATTCCAAAATTAGAGTAGGTTCGCTTTTCAAACCGAGAAAGATATGACGAGCGGCGGATTCACTCCCATATTGTTTACTCGTCCATGCCCGTGCGATATGATCTGTCGATCGACCTTGACTTTTATATTGCTGAAACAGTAGGCGCAATTCTTGTTCTAGATGCTGTTCTACGTTGGGAAAACCTTTGGGATCTGGGGTACCTTTTGGAT
Organism: Chamaesiphon sp. OTE_70b_metabat_96; assembly: GCA_031376885.1. Lineage (GTDB taxonomy): Bacteria > Cyanobacteriota > Cyanobacteriia > Cyanobacteriales > Chamaesiphonaceae > Chamaesiphon. The sequence goes on from JANMEL010000048.1 coordinate 3,211, forward strand.
CGTAAGCGATAGTTGGTGGCGAACAAAAGATATGTAAAGGTAATATTCCTGGGGTATTTCCCCGACTGATTAAGTCTTCTACTACCAACCAAATTGGTGACTGATTTTGACGTTTTTGTTCTTGGATGACACTAATTGCTGTGGCTCGATCGAATTCGCGCAATTCCCGTGCTAGAGCGACATCGCAATTTTTTAGTTCTAGTTGCAGCTCTCTTTGTCGATCGAACAAATATTTCTGCAAGTCTGCTTTGAATACTTCGATCTTCTCGGCAAATGTTCGACTGATTTCGGCTTGTTGAGCTTGAGCCGATTGAGTCAATTCCATTAGTCGGACTTGAAGTTCGCGATTGAGGACATTTTCATTCTTGGTAAATTCACGATTCAGATCGGCTAAATCGATTTGTAGCTGTCGATCGATCTCCCGTTGCTCTTGTTGAAATGCTAAGTTTGCTTGGTGCTGTTCCCTTTGTATCCTACGATTGAGTGCGCTTTCTTTTTCTTGGAAATCTCGATTGGATTTGGCTAGAGCGGATTGAGCTGTTCGATCGATCTTCCGCTGCTCTTCTTGAAATGATAAATTCTCCTGATGTTGAATCTTCTGACACATCAATCGGGTATATTCAATCTTTGCCTGAATTTCCAATCGCTCTTTTTCTCGACTTGCTATTTCTGTCTGTTGATGAACTGCTAATTGTCGAGATTTTTCAGCATTGTTTTTACCGAGCAATCCATTAAGAATTCCAGCCCCACCGATGGCGACCGCATTCGCATTTTGGCCTAAAAAACTACCTACAGCAGCAAATAAAGATAACATAATTTTTGTAAATTAATAATTAAAGATATTCCAATACGGTTCGGTTAGTAGATATAACGAGGATAATGGCTCCCCGAGATATTCGACTAGATTATCAGTCCGCGTAGGCGGACTTTGTTTGTATAGCTGCGGTTTTAACCGCCAGCAAACTGCTAATCATTGGCGGGAATTGCAATGCAACAGTTATTAGAGGTGCTAATTCTTTAGTAGAGGGCGGGCACAAGACCACGCCCCTACAGGTTAATTGTGTAGGGGGTGATTTAGAGGCTATGATTTGAGATTTTCAGCAGCTTTTGCATGATAATAATCAGCATCCGCTTGTCTGCTAGCAGCCATACTTACAGAGCCATCACTCGCCCAACTTTTCGCGCTATCTTCCCAATGTTTTGCCCAACCTTCATTATTTGCTGCGGCTGCATAATCCGGTGACGCACCAGAGCGCGACGCAACACTAAGACTATTCTCGCCGATATTGCCGATCGAATCAGCATAAAAATGACTCGTCGATAAATGATTCTCGAAACTAGCAACTTCGAGCTGATTGTGATGATAAACATCGAGACTAGGATTGAAATCTACGCCACCAAAATTGTGAGAGTGAGTATCGTATCCTTGCGCGATCGAATCTACCGTACTAGCATAATTGAATTCATGTCCAATTTGCTCGATTCCAGAGTGGTGAATATCGACCAATTGACCACGATCGTAACTAAAATCAGTCGTAGATAAACCATCCGACACCGAACAATTCCATCCACCATGTTCGATGCTAAGGTGTTCGATTTGCTCCGCCGTAAATTGATGGTGGGAAATATCCAAATGATCCAAGGAGTCCATAGCGTTAGCTCCAAATTTAGCATAAGTAATCTTACTTGATGATATACTATCCTCATAGTGAATTACAAACTCTCCGCACTTTTGCGTTAGGCTATGAGTCATAGACTATTTCCAACCTTAGTCATGACAATAACCAGCACTTCTACAACTAATTCATCCTCTCTAGATCTTAGCGGTCTGAGGCTCACTCAGACACAGTTCGAGCAACTATGCGAACAGAATCCAGACACACAACTAGAGCTAACTGCTGACGGGTATCTCACAACTATGGCTCCAACTTTTGGCGAAAGCTCAAAACGCAACTTTGATTTAATCGTTCAATTGGGCATTTGGAACCGTAAAACCCAATTGGGCGAAGCTTTTGAATCCTCTGGTGGTTTTATTTTACCAAATGGTGCAAATAGATCGCCAGATGTATCTTGGGTAGAAAGATCTCGACTTGTAAATATCGCCCTCAGTCAGTTTATCCCCCTCGCCCCTGATTTCGTCATTGAATTGAGATCGACCACCGATAAACTACCACCACTCCAAGCTAAAATGGCAGAATATCGGGAGAATGGTGTCAAATTAGGCTGGTTGATAAATCCCCAAGACAAACAAGTAGAAATTTATCGACTCGATCGAGATCGAGAAATACTCCTTTCCCCAACCCAATTAAACGGCGAAGATATATTAGTCGGGTTTGAGCTGGATTTAACTACGATTTGGTAACAGTACCTAAATTGTGGTAGATTCTTGCGTTGTCCTTAATCCGGTACACTAGAAGGAATAAACGAATATAGATTGTTCGATCGACAACTGTTAAATTCTCAATTATGTTTGACCAACTAGCCGAAAGTTTAGAATCAGCCTGGGTAAAACTGCGCGGAAAGGACAAAATCAAGTCCTCCAATATCCAAGACGCGCTCAAGGAAGTCCGCCGCGCCCTCATATCGGCTGATGTAAACGTTCAGGTAGTCACCAATTTCATCAAGGAAGTCGAAGCCAAAGCACAGGGCGCGAACGTCATTACAGGAGTTCGTCCCGATCAACAGTTTATCAAAGTTGTGTATGACGAACTCGTCAAAACGATGGGGGAAACAAATGTCCCTCTCGCCAACGCCAAAGAAAAACCCACAGTGATTCTGATGGCTGGTTTGCAAGGTGCGGGTAAAACCACAGCTACAGCCAAACTCGCCCTCCATCTCCGCAAAGAAAATCGTACCACCCTGATGGTGGCAACAGATATTTATCGTCCGGCGGCGATCGATCAGCTCATCACTCTAGGCAAGCAAATCGACGTACCAGTCTTTGAAATGGGTACGGATGCCAATCCTGTCGAAATTGCCCGTCAAGGCATCGCCAAGGCGCGGGAACTGGGCATAGACACCGTAATTGTCGATACTGCCGGACGATTGCAGATCGACGATCGGATGATGACGGAATTAGCCGATGTCAAAAATGCCATTCAACCTCACGAAATCTTACTCGTCGTCGATTCGGCGATCGGTCAGGAAGCAGCTAATGTTACCATGACCTTCAACGATCGGATCGGCATCACAGGCGCGATTCTGACCAAATTAGATGGCGATACCCGTGGTGGTGCGGCTCTCTCAGTGCGGGCAATTTCTGGACAACCGATTAAATTTGTCGGTGTGGGTGAAAAAGTCGAAGCTCTCGATCCATTCTACCCCGATCGGATGGCCTCGCGAATTCTGGGCATGGGCGACGTACTTACCCTCGTCGAAAAAGCCCAAGAAGATTTCGACATCGCCGATGCAGCCAAACTCACCGAAAAAATCCTCGAAGCAAAATTCGATTTTAACGACTTCATCAAACAGATGCGGATGTTAAAAAACATGGGTTCTCTCGGTGGCTTGATGAAGATGATTCCAGGCATGGGCAAAATTTCCAATACTCAGCTCGAAGAGGGTGAAAAGAAGCTCAAACAAGCCGAAGCGATGATTCAATCGATGACGAAAGAAGAACGCGCCAATCCCGATTTACTCGCCAGCACCCCAAATCGTCGTCGTCGCATTGCCAAAGGTTGCGGTTATAAGGAAAATGATGTCAATAATTTGATTGCGGAATTTACGCGGATGCGAACTATGATGCAGCAGATGAGTATGGGGAATTTTCCAGGGATGGGTGGTGCTGCGCCAGGAAGGGGGGGACAAGGTGCGCCTGGGAAGGCAGCTAAGAAGAAGAAAAAGGGGTTTGGAAGTTTGTAACGCAGAGTGGGAGGAGAGAAAGGAGAACGCAGAGAGGGGGTTAGTGGGGGGAAGATGGGTGCATTAACTTCTTATTTTGGTGGTTGTCATTGTGGGGCGGTGCGGTTTCGGGTGGAGGTGGAGAAGCATGAGGCTGTTGAGTGCAATTGTTCGATATGTCAGAAGAAGGGGTTTATTCATCTCATCATTCCCGCCGATCGATTCACCCTATTACAAGGCGCAGATGCACTCAGCACATATACATTCAATACAGGTATCGCAAAACATCACTTTTGCCGACACTGTGGGATACATTCATTCTATCGCCCTCGATCGCACCCCCAAGACTATGATATCAACCTCCGCTGTCTAGACGAAAATCCGATCGATAAATTCCAAATCACCCCCTTCGACGGCACCCACTGGGAACAACAAATCCACACCATCCGCAACAACTACAGCTAAACCTCACATCCATCTCCCTCTCCGCGTTCTCCCTTCGCTCCTCCCCCTCTGCGTTAAAAAAACACCATCCCATCATGTCAGCCAACCCCCTAAGTATCGCACCAATGATGGATCGAACCGATCGCCATTGTCGCTACTTCCTCCGCCAAATCAGCAAACACACCCTGCTCTACACCGAAATGGTGACAAGCATGGCAATTCTCAATGGAGACAAACCAAAACTCTTAGGCTTCGACAAATCCGAGCATCCCATCTCCCTCCAAGTCGGCGGCGACAATCCCCAAGACTTGGCAAAATGCGCCCAAATCGCCGCAGAATTTGGCTACGATGAAATCAACCTCAACGTTGGATGCCCTAGCAGTCGCGTCCAAAATGGTAACTTCGGTGCATGTCTGATGCTCCAACCAGAGCGAGTAGCCGAATGTATCGGCGAAATGAGAGCCGCCACAAAACTACCCGTCACAGTCAAACAACGTATCGGCGTAGATGAAGTCGATAGCTATGAAGATCTGATAAACTTTGTATCGATCGTCTCCCAAGCTGGCTGCAATCGATTTACCATCCATGCCCGCAAAGCCTGGTTACAGGGACTCAGCCCCAAGGAAAATCGCGAAGTTCCCCCACTCCGTTATGATGATGTTCATCGCCTCAAACGAGATTTTCCCCACCTCTGGATTGAGATTAATGGTGGGTTTACTAGTCTCGAACAAACTCAGGCGCAATATCAATTTGTCGATGCGGTGATGATTGGGCGAGCTGCGTATGACAATCCCTATCTTTTAGCATTAGTAGATAGTGAGATTTATGGTGATGATACTCCACCGCCGAGCCGTCATGATATCGCTACTGCAATGTTGCCATATATCGACGAATGGACGAATAAAGGCTGGAAACTCAATAGTATCACCCGCCACATGCTGCAACTATTTCACGGGCAACCAGGGAGCCGAATTTGGAAGCGGTTAATCACCGAGCAATCAGTTTTACCAGGTGCGGGGGTTGGAGTCATCATCGGCGCATTAGAGCAAATCTCAGCTACTAACAACGATTATGATGCCGAAAATTCTACGTCTTCATAGATAGATGCGATCGAACATTCAAAGTCGATCGAGGGAAACTCGATTACTGTCGGATCTTCGATATCTTCACTAGCATAAGACGTTAATTCCCATTTATTGCGCTCGTTTAGTCGATAACATTCGATATCGACTAAACCAGGATCGATTAATATATATTCCTGAAGGCTGGAGATTTGTCGATATTGCCGAAATTTTTCGCCCCTGTCATAACTTTTCGTTCCAGGTGATAAGACTTCAATAATCAAACGGGGGTGTGATATTAATTTCTGCGAGTTAGTATGCTCATTATCGCATGTCACCACCAAATCGGGATAAAAATATGGCCCTTTTGTACCTAATTGGACTTTGACATCATTGACGAATACTCGACACCCTTTACCCCGCAAGTGAGTTCGCAACATCGCCACCAGATTGACAGCAATTTGATTGTGCCCGATGGTTCCACCAGCCATAGCATAGGCTTCACCATTTAGATACTCATGCTTGTATGGTTGTTCTTCTTCCCAAGTTAAATATTCTGTGGGCGACATTAGTAGTCGTTCGACATTAGCAATCATCACAAATACCTCAAACTTAGTGACTAGTTTAGTAATTAAATCTCCATCAGCTAAAATGGTTGAAGTTCTTGCAATTTGGCTAGCACTGTGTTGGCGTGATTTTTGACTCGAACATTCGACCAGATTTGGGCAATTTTTCCAGTAGGATCGATCAGGAATGTCGATCGAACTATGCCCATATATTCTTTGCCCATAAACTTCTTCAATTGCCATACACCATATTGTTCGGCGATTTGATGTTCAGTGTCACTGAGTAATGTTATCCCCAAATTATGTTTGGTGATAAACTTATCATGGGCGGCGATCGAGTCAGGACTCATGCCGACTATTTTAGCATTGAGTGCTGCAAAGTCGGCGAGTTTGGCAGTGAAATCGATCGCTTCTGTGGTGCAACCAGGGGTATTGTCTTTGGGATAAAAATATAGTACCAACCATTGACCCCTGAAGTCTTGAAGACTAATATTTGTGCCTGTTCGATCTGGCGCGGTAAATTCAGGGGCGGATGTGTCGATCGCCAGTGAGTTTGTCATGGTATAAACTTATTCTAACTTAAAGTTAAATGGTAACCGAACATAAATCCCACGGGAGTCGTTAAAGCTCCGTAAAATATTAAGTTCTGATTTCATCTTCGCTAATTCTGTTGTCAATGGATCTTGCGCTTGAGCGAGTTGGGCACTTTTAGCACCGACTAATTGCTTAATCAATTTCTCTTCCCAACCTTCAACGACGGGGTATTGTTCTAGTTCCCAATCTTTATCTAATTTAGCAGTTTTGGCGGCATAACTAATCGCATCGTTCAAACCACCAATATCGTCGATCAATCCAACTTTTTTGGCATTAACTCCAGACCACACACGACCTTGGGCGATTTCATTAACTTTCTCCTTGGAAAGATTTCGTGATTCTGATACCTTATTCAAGAATTCATCATAAATATCATTTACCATCTGTTGAGAAATAGCCAATTCTTGAGGAGTTCGGGGACGGGCGATCGTCACACTGTCAGCTAATTTAGATGTTTTGATCGTATCCCAAGTTAACCCATTGCTGTTAGCTAATTTCTGATAATTAAAATTAACTCCAATTACACCGATCGATCCAGTGATAGTATTCGACTCAGCGAAGATTCGATCGGAATAAGTCGAAATCCAATAGCCTCCAGATGCAGCCACATCACCCATCGAAACTATCACAGGCTTCTCCTCTTGAAGCAATCGAACTTCCCGCCCGATTATATCCGAAGCTAAGGCACTACCACCAGGACTATTTACCCTCAATACGACCGCTTTTATATCTTCATCCAATCGCAATTCACGCAATTGACGAGCTAGACTATCGCCACCAATTTGACCCGCGCCACCTTCACCACTAACAATATTCCCCTCGGCATAGATGACCGCAACTTTCCGTTTTGATGTTGGTTGTTTTTCACCAGCTATATTGGCATAATCTTCGAGACTAACTTTCCGGAAGGTAGTATCATCGTCTTTGTCTGCACCGCTAATTTGTTGGAGTTCGGTGATGATTTGATCTGGGTAAGCAGTTCTATCGACTAATTTATTGCTAATCGCTTGTGCCGATGTTAATGTCCCTTGCTCATCGGCTATTTTCTGCAATCCATCCGGCGTTATTTTTCGACTATTACCAACAACATTTTTAAAATCACTCCACAAATTATCCAATAACTCTTGAGTTTCCTTGCGAGCTTCAGGACTAAATTTATTCAGCGACCAAGTTTCCCCAAAAGACTTATATTTACCTACCCGAACTACTTCTACCCCAACCCCATATTTATCAAAAGCGTTTTTAAAAAACATCGTTTCCGATCGAAAGCCATTGACATCCACAGAACCCATCGGATTGATGAAGATGCGATCGGCAACGGAGGAAAGATAATAACTGCGTTTGTCCATATCGACATCATAGGCAATAATCTTCTTCCCAGTGGCTCGAAACTGCGCCAAGGCGTTACGAACTTCCTTGAGACTGGCAAAACCACTGCCACCTGCTACTTTGCTACCGCTACCGTCCAAATAGATAGCAGCAATCCGTTTATCTTTAGCCGCAGCATCGATCGCATCTAATACAGCTTTTAGCTCGATGTTATTATTTATGTCCCCAGAGATCGCTTGTTGCAATGATTGCCCCGGATCTAGATCTACAATTGACTTGGATAGATCGATCGTCAAAATAGACTTATCTGCAACGGAGACTGTCTGGCTCTTATTCGTGGCACCATCAACGATTGCGCCGATAATGAGTGTAAATAAGCTCAGTGAGATGACCGAAAATAGGGTCAAACTGATTAAAGTACCGACAGTGCTAGCTAAAGTTTGTTTGATAAATTGGCGCATATCAGCTCAAGGTGGGGATTCAACACGAAAATTATAAGCGGCCCAGTCTAATTAAATCGTAGATTACGGTAAGGGGTGAGTTTATTCAGAATATATACAGATTGAGCGGATACTTGACACTCCCCACCGATGAATCGGGGGGCTTCCCGCTCGTCTTTCGGTGAAAGCTTATGATGCCCAATTTTAGCCATAGATTAGACATCCTGCAAAAGTAAAACACAATCTCTGCATCAGTGTAGGCTCTGAGAGCCTAACCCTGTTAAGGTGACTATTTGTACTAAGCAAAAGCGGTAAATGATAAGTACTTGTGGGTGGCGAATTTTTCTGGTGTGGGCAAAACCCGTATCCCCCCGTCGGTTGCTCCCGCATGTACCCCTATCCCCTATCCCCTATCCCCTAAAATTAAGGAATGTAATTTTTTCAGGCTAGGGTCTCGAAGGAGGTACAGATGAGGATTATGATGAGAGAAATTTGTAAAGTTTCGTAAGAATAGAGAACTTTAAATATATGGCTATACCATTATTAGAATACGCGCCGTCGAGCAAAAACACTCGTGTTGCTGGCTTTGAGACTCCTGGAGACGAACAGCCACGAGTTTTTTCGACTGACAATCTGCTCTCACCTAGCCAAATCGATGATCTGATCGAAGCGGCTTATCGCCAAATCTTCTTTCATGCTTTCGCTGCCGATCGAGAAAAGTTCCTCGAATCCCAACTGCGGAGCGGACAAATTACCGTGCGTGACTTCATTCGCGGCTTGTGTGCCTCCAATACTTTCACTCGCAGTTTCTACAATCTCAATAGTAATTATCGGTTTGTAGAACATTGCGTCCAAAAGATTTTGGGACGTGATGTATATAGCGATCGTGAGAAAATTGCTTGGTCGATCGTCGTTGCTACAAAAGGTCGCGCTGGCTTTGTCAACGATCTACTTAATAGTAACGAATATTTGGAAAACTTTGGTGATAGCATTGTCCCATTCCAACGTCGTCGAGTTTTAGCTTCTGGCGCAAGCGAATTACCATTCAATATCAAATCTCCTCGTTATAACGAGTACCATCGCGCTCAATTGGGTTTCCCCAAACTTACTTGGACTGCTACCAAACGCAGTTGTACTCCTCCTCCGAAGCAAATCGCCGCCGGAGATCCATCGGCATTTATCGCCATGGCGCAGGGTTTGAAAGCTGTAAATGCTCAACCTCAATCGCTCTCAACTTTCAACATTGACTACGAAAAAATGGTACCTCGCCGTTAATTTCAAGGATCGATTAGGGTGAATTTATCTATTCTCCTTGAGTAACAATACCCCCGATTTTTTGGAAAAGTCGGGGGTATTGCAATATAGTTGAGTTAATTAGATCGATCGTTTAATCCGCCGAACTTTGTCCGGTGATATGATTCATTACGATGTCAAATTTCCGATTCAGATTTTGTAGTTCGCTTCTCATCTCCCCTACTTCGCTCTCAATCTTATCAAACCTTTTATTTAGCTGTTCTTCAAGCGCATCTATTTCATCATATAACCGATCGAATCCTTCCGCCAATTCTTTACCCGTTACTTGAGTTTCTTCAAGCCTAGTTATTCGCCGCTCGAATCCTCTCAATTGTCGATCTAGAGATCGCCCTCGATCGTTCGGTTCTTGAGCTTGTGTCATATAATTAGTTCGTAGGTATTTGAATATCTCCGCTTAGTTTAGATCGCAAGTCGGGGATATTTTAATTCTAGAGGATTGCCAGCGACGATTTTAATCGTGAGTAAGCTCTCCACGCCAAAAGGCTAATCGATCGATTGTCGGCACATAGGGGGGCCAACAGCGTAAGATTTCAGGGGTGGCGGTGGCAGATGGTTGGGGTAGAGCCAATCCCAAGCAGAGATGGTGAAGCGTCTGGGCAAATGCTAGATCGTGACCAGCATAACCTAGATGAGCATGGGCATATTCATGGGCGACAAGTGCCAACCAATCTACGGGGGCTACACGCCCGATATCGACAAAAATGGTAGTTGGGGTGGTGGCGAGGTTGCAGAAGCCGTCTAGCTGGATTGAAGGGGCAAATGGGATGGCAAAAATATCGATCGAGCGGCGAGAGTTGGGCGCGAAGCACTCATGGCAAAGATTGAGATGGGAGTGAAGGAGGGTATTGACAGATTGAATATTGCCGCCAATCCAACTACAAATCGCCTGTCGATCGCGAATATTGTCCATCACATCGATCGTGTGTGGATGCGGTAAACAAGTTTGAATCCGTTGTAAGTACTCAACTCCTCGATCGAAGAGTTGAGTTTGAGATCGATCCATTACCAACCCAAGGGGGATAAAATTGAGTTGAATCCGGCTGTGGTGGCGAGAATAGACTCATCACCAGCCGTACCGTTGACGCGGGTTTCGGTGCAGAATGTGGCGGTACTAAATCCACCCATCCGTTTGACTGTACTACTCCGAACGCGGACATCGGGACTAGGAAACCAGAACCGCTCGATCGAACTCATGATGTCATAATCGGTGGTTAGCACCAATCCACCATCATTATCCATTAGGTATTCGCCTTGTACGGCGACGATTTCGGCATAACCGCGATCGCGCAATAGCTTACCATGACGAGGATCGTCTGTATCGGGAACGAGGGCAAATACGGTCTGTCCCTCATGATTTTCCCCCTCCTGATCCCAACCCATCGAAGCCGCCCAAGTCACGTCACAGCCGCCGATAGCTAGACTGGGATCGACTTGATGCAGTTCGCATAGGGCAATTACTCGATCGGATTTGGCTTCGAGTGTCTTGACTTCGATTTCTGATTCGCCCATTTCCGATCGTCGAAAGGCGAGATGATGAGTAGTACGTTTTGACTTCCATCTACCAGCACTGTGCTGGAAAAATTCCATTACATTCATGATTAGGGGATAGGGGGTAGGGGATAGGGGATAGGGGAGTGAGGGGGATGGGAGATGAGGAGTCAGGGGAGTGGGGTGGTAGCTGTCTGAACCCTATCCCCTATCCCCTATTCCCTATCCCCTACTGTAAGATTGTTTTCGAGACAATTCTCGTTTTTTTCTTATCAGCTTCTGAGAGATCTTGACCATCTTGAAGGATGGTGGCGTTGGTTTGGAGTACGGTGGCGGCGTTGGTGTCGCCCATTTGGAGGGCGGTTTTGGCGGCACTTTGGAGTAGGGTGGCTGCGCCTGCTCGATCTCCTTGTTGGAGCTTTTGTTCGGCGAGTTGTGTCTGACGATATTTCGCGAGGGCGAGGGTACTTTGTTGTACGCCGCTGTCGAGTGATGGTTGATGATTGCGGGTGACATTGACGCTGACGTTCACCGCTGGGGTGAGGAGATTTGTCAAGCCGTGTGCTGGGTCATCATAACGGATTTGGAGGGTCGCGATCGATTGTTCGCCTTCGGCAAGTTGACCGATATAGGTATTTACCAGGATTACTCGCGATAGATCTTTCATCAGATCGCCAAGTCGAACGGTATATGTACTATCTTCTTCCTCGGCAAACAATTCTACCGTATCGGGGGCGACTTGGGCGATCGGTTTAAGTTCTGCTAACCGCACTTTGGGTTGGAGTTTCATTTGCAAATAGGCGTTGGTTAATCCTACTGACTGCATCCGATTAAAGATTCGCCCAAATTCGGCTACTGCTTGATTTGGCTCTTCGATATAGGCGAGAGTTCCCGCTGCGGTATCGGCGATTTGTTCGAGGGTGTTTTGATTCCAATGTTCGCCAAAACCTAGTGCATTGAGGGTAATATTACTCTCGGTGGCAAATTGGGCGAGTTTGATACACCGATCGTTATTACCGTGTTCGTTTTCGCCGTCGGTGAGGATAAAAGCGTGCGATACTCGGTCTTGCCTACCTTCTGCGGACTGGCTAATTCCCAGTTTGATTCCTTCATCGATCGCCGTACCGCCACCTGATTGTAACCTGTCGATTCGATCGATAATATCATTTAAGTCGGTGACTTGTTGACAAGGTACAATCACTTTTGCCTGATGATCGAAGGCAATCACCGATAACCGATCTTCGGGTTTCAATCCCTTAATCAATTCCCGTGCTGCTTGTTTGACGGTATTTAATGGGGTGCCTTTCATCGAGCCACTATGGTCTAAAATTAGGCATAGATTCAACGGCAATTGTCGATCTTGGACTTCTGCAAGGGCAGATACGGCGATCGATATTTGACGCTGATTATTTCCTTGACTAATATCTATTTGTGGATCGCTGATTACGGGTTCGAGCGCAACTTTCATCGGTTTTCAACTCCAGATCTGTCTTACTCACTATCCTACCGCGAAATAGGGGTCAGGGATGAGGGATCGGGGAAGGGGGAATTTTGGATTTTGGATTTTGGATTGAGATTCACCTTCCCTATATATCTGGTGGGGAGGGCTTTGTTTGAAATTTACATGCCCATATCTCTGGTGGGGAGGGCTAGTTTGAAATTTACATGCCTATATCTCTATTAGGGAGGGCGGGTTTGAAATTTACATTCCCTATATATCTGGTGAGGAGGGCTTTGTTTGAAATTTACATGCCTATATCTCTGGTGAGGAGGGCTTTGTTTGAACGAATCTCTGGTAGAATCGTCATCGATCTCATAAACCCGCCCCTACAAATCCCCTACAAATCCGCGTCACCCCGTCACCCCGTCACCCCGTCACCCCCCACTCCTCAATGTCAGACATCGACACTCTTCTCGCGCCATTTCACCAATTCGGTGTAAATTTAGGTTTGAAACGGATTCAGGCTTTGCTTGTTGCCATGGGAAATCCACACCACTATGTACCGATAATCCATGTGGCGGGTACGAATGGGAAGGGTTCTGTATGTGCTTATTTGTCGAGTGTATTGAGTGCCGCAGGTTATAAAGTTGGTCGATATACGTCGCCCCATTTGGTAGACTGGAATGAGCGGATATGTATTAATGGTGCGCCGATCGATACTGCGGTAGCTTTGGCTGTGCTCCAAACAACGATCGATCGGATCGATCGCGCGGCTCCGATTCCGACTCAGTTTGAGATTGTGACGGCGGCGATGTGGTTGTACTTTGCACAGGCGCGGGTAGATATTGCCGTAATTGAGGTAGGGTTGGGTGGGAGACTGGATGCGACGAATGTTTGCGATCGACCTTTAGCTACTGCGATTACGTCGATCGATCGGGAACATTGGCAGCAACTCGGCGATACGATCTCCAAAATTACCCAAGAAAAGGCGGGCATTCTCAAGCCCAATTGTCCGGCAATTATCGGGGTACTTCCCCACGATGCCATAACTGTGGTCAAAGAGCGTGTGAACTATCTAGATTGCCCGACAACATGGATAAAACCCGCTGTAGAGTATAAAGCTCGTTCGTCACGAAATGAGCCAGCCTGGGCCGAATTTGCGGGGATTCAATATCCGCTACCTTTACTGGGTGAAATTCAATTGACTAATTCTGCCATTGCGATCGCGACAATTCAAACTTTGCGGGAAGCTGGATGGGCAATTAGTGATGAGGCGATCGTGACTGGAATGGCTGCTACCAAATGGTTGGGGCGAATTCAATGGACGACTTACCAAGGTGTTCAACTGCTGATCGATGGGGCGCATAATGCGGCTGCGGCGATCGCGTTACGTCAATATGTCGATACACTTGGGACACCGATTAGTTGGATTGTGGGGATGCTTTCAACCAAGGCGCATCGAGATATATTTCAAGCTTTACTTAGACCTGGCGATCGATTGTACCTTGTTTCGGTGCCTGACCATGATTCGGCGGATCCAACTGCACTGGCTAAGATGGCTCGATCGATCTGTCCTAAATTGATTGGCAGTTCTACCTGTGACGATCTGAGTATAGCTCTAACTGCTGCCGTGGCGACTAGCAATACTCACCAAGTAGTTTTGTGCGGCTCTCTATACCTGTTGGGCAATTTTTTGAAGGATAATCGATCGTGATTAGGGAATAGGGGATAGGGGATAGGGGATAGGGGATAGGGGATAGGGGTGAAAATGATTGTGTTTTTACTTTACAATCGCTTGGAGGGTGGCGGCAATGCCTAGCATGTTTATTCTGTGCCTTTTTAGGCGATAGATGTTCATGCAGAATATGTGAGACTATTTGCATGAAAGCTGCTGTAGCAGAGGCTTTTTGCCAGGAGCGACACAAAAACTGCATGAGCAAAAAAGGGTGAAATCCTATCAAAATGAACATGCTAGGCAATGCCTCATCCTCCAAGGCACCAAAATGTTGACAGACGCTAAACCTTCGTTAAAATTCAGTCAATCAAATGTCAAACAGCTTAATTAGGATCGAGTAATTCCTTTGTCTGAGATCGTCCGATAATTTGTAACTTCCGCTCTAACGAATAAGTCAACACTCCAAATATTGCCAACTGTGAGACAAAAGCGGTGAAAATCGGCATTCCAGATAGGTTAGCAATACCCGCAGGCGCGAATGGGGAAAATAATAGGAGAATTCCCGCAATTCCCGTGGCACTTTTACCACCAGTCAGGATCCACGCGACGGCGATCGGTAGAGACATCGTAGCACCAAGTATACCCACGAGGGCGATATTCCGTTGCTTGAAATTGATAAATAAACTTAAATGTGCGATCGCCGCATAAATTAGAATTAAACTAGTGCCCAAGCCTATTGCCGCGACAAATTTCACCAAATAAAGACCACTAGACGAAAGCAAGGAGATCGTCACCCATAGTACCACTGCCATTCCCAGATTAATCGCGATCGCCAAAAGTGCCGGACTTTTATCATTGAATACCAAATCCTGTTGCCAAAATTTGCGACGACTAGAAGTGACTCCCCGATAACGACTCCAATCTTGTAATACCTGCTTGGAAGGCAACAGAGCGGGGATTTGCAAAAATAGCATGATAAAGTGTGAGAGCATGAGGATCGCCAGCATCTCTTGATATTTATATCCATAATTCGCCCGCCCAAAAGTGGTAAATCCAGCTAGAAAAATACTCAAGCATAGATTGATTTGATAACTCTGCAATTTGCCGATCGCTGTAGCGGTAGGATTGAGATAGCGACGTTCCAAAGCTTGCCATACCCAATAAGTAGACACAATACAAGTGCCAATTATCAAAGCATCCATCCAAAGTGCGGTGCTAGTGACAGGGAGCCAAAACCACCGAATCGGACTTTTCAGAGCTGAGGCTAAATCGTATTGATTTAGATCGATCGTGTTTTTGGCATAATTATTAATCAGCAGTAGTGGAATTCCGACAGGATAAGCAACCGACATAACTGTCAAAATCGCTTGAACACCACCTAGTAAAGCATATGTCACCGCTGCACTAGATAATAATAGCCAAATTGCCCCAATCGTCACATACCAACCTGAAAGCAAGCTAATACTCGCACCCGCAGTGATACCCGCGCCTAGATGAAACGGGAGCATTAGAGCAGCCGCTAGATAAACTAAACTAGGCACCCCCAAGATTTTACCGATAAAGATTTTCTGAGCTGATTGGGGACTAAGGCGGATAAAATTTAAGGTACCACGTTTTTCTTCTTGAACGAGATCGGCAACTAAAAGATAAACCGTGCCTAAAATCAATCCTAATGGTAACATCCAGCTCAACGCCGTAAATATATCCGACCACCATTCCTGCCAGTCTATCATCGGATTACCGATCGCGTCTAAAGGACAGATCGGATCTCGATAGGAGCCATCTGTGGGCTTAATATTCGATTTCAAGCAATAATTAATATTGACGAATTCTTTAGAATACGGATCTAGAATGGGCAGTTGATTATTGAAGTAAAACCAGACAAACCCTTGACTTAAAGCAGATCCGCCCGCAGTCAATCCAATATTTTTAGCGGTGAGTCTTTGCTTGAGTTCGCGGAATATTTGAGGGTTCCAATCGCCAATTTTATCGATAACTCTATCTAATATCATCAGTACTTAGCTCACTTATTTAAGATGGTTGTTGGTGTCCGAGTTTCAAGAAGATACTTTCGAGATCTTCTTGGATATACTGGAAAGTTGTAATTGGTAATTGGGCATGGATGAGCGATCGCAATAATTCAGCCGCATCCATTTCTGTACCGATAAAATTCACCCTAATTTGATTATTTTCCTTGATTAGTTCCAGCTCTGTGACTAAATTATTTGTCTTGAGTTCTCGTTTCAATGCCTCCAGATCGCCCAAAGTTGTAATTAAAACTTGTTGCTGACTCAAGCGTTGATAGAGATCTGCCAACTGACAACTCTCTACCAAACAGCCTAACTCCATAATCCCCACCGAGGTACAAAGTTCTGCCAAATCGCTCAAAACATGAGACGAAATTAGGATCGTCATGCCTGCTTCTTGAAGGGTTTTGACAATTTGCCGAAACTGCATTCTGGCGATCGGATCCAATCCCGATACAGGTTCGTCCAAAAGTAGTAAAATTGGCTCGTGAATAATCGTCCGCGCCAGACTCAATCGCTGTTTCATACCCCGCGATAAAGTGGCAATCTTGCTATTTCGCTTGGTACCCAACTGTACCAATTCCAACACATCATACAATCGTCGTTGACGGCGATCGCTACTTAATTTATACAGTCTAGCAAAATAATCTAGATAGTCCCAAACAGTCAAATCATCATACAGCGGAAAGTCATCAGGAAGATAGCCCAAGAACCGTTTTAGATTGGCATTACTGCGATCGCGAATCAACCGCTCCCCATTAATATAAATCTCCCCCTCAGTCGGCTCTTCTGCGGTAGCTAGCATCCGCATCAAGGTCGTCTTTCCCGCACCATTGGGGCCAATCAACCCATATACCTCCCCCGCCGCTACCTCCAATTTTACGCTCTGTACAGCAATATGTCGCTCAAATTGCTTCGTCAAATCTTCAGTCCGAATCGCTAGTTCTGTCGCCATTTTGTGCTCACCAATGGGATCTTCCTAAAATTATGCCCCGTCGAGGTCACAAGATGGAGATTAATCATCCAGTACACATACAATCGCCAAACTATTGATTACGGAATTTTTCAACCAAAATCGTAATTTCAATTTTTCGATAGCCTATCGCAGCATACTTGTCTCCAAATGCTAATTTAATATCACTTTTATTTACAATAGGTCGATGATAGTGCTTGAATCGATCGAACGATCGCTCCATTAGCATCGGGAAATTGATAGAGGTGTAAATCTTCGATCTTCACCCAGCGAATCTCATCCGACTCGATCGGTTGTGGAATGCCGCTAATATGTTTACAATGATGAGCGATCAGAGTAACTTCGATCGTGGGATAGGTATGTTCGATCGTCATTAGATGCTCGCCGACGGAGATTTCGATCGCCAATTCTTCTCGAATCTCCCGCACGATGCAATCTTCGACTGTCTCCCCCGCCTCCATTTTACCGCCTGGAAATTCCCACATTCCCCCCATCGCCCCACCCATTTTGCGCTTGTCGATCAAAATCTCGCCCGATTGATTCGAGATTACCGCGACACCAATTCGTTTGTGAGGAACTTGAGATCGATCGTCAATCTGTAGAGGCGAGTTTATGCTATCCATATCGATTTTGCCAATAACTTCATTCAAACAAAGCCCTCCTCACTCCCATCCCAGAGAAAGACTATAGAATCCTCCTCAGTGAACCTCCGTGACTACTCTGTGTGCCTCCGTATTAAATACACACTCCGAACGTAGCAAGAAATACATAATCTTTGAGCGGAAAGGATCGATGCCAATAACAAAAAGAAAGCCCGCTAAAGCGGACTTTCAATCGTTAGGAAGCTAAATATTCACCGATATCAGCCTTGCGCTTCCGCAATTTAGCAATTGCTTCTCGTTCGATTTGACGTACCCGCTCGCGACTGATATTGAGCAAATCGCCAATTTTAGCGAGGGTAAGGGGTTGGGTATCCTTCAAACCAAACCGCAGCGTCAGTACTTGCTGCTGCTGGGGGGTAAGATCTGCCATCATCCGCTCCAAATCGACTTGGAGCGATGAATTGGTGACGTATTCCTCTGGAGACATCCCCGTATCTTCAAGCAAATCGCCCAGCTCGGTGTCTTGATTGTCACCAACACGCAAATCCAAAGACAACGGTTGACGCGCCCGCTCCAGGTACTCTCGCACCTGTTTGGGAGTCAATTCGAGTTCCGTTGCCAGCTCATTAATCGTTGCCGCTCGTCCATATTGCTGGGCAAGAGAACGTTGAGCTTTTTTGATCTTGTTGAGTTTTTCGGTAATATGGATGGGTAAGCGAATCGCCCGTGCTTTTTCAGCGATAGCGCGGGTAATAGCTTGGCGAATCCACCAATAGGCGTAGGTAGAAAAGCGGTAGCCTTTACTGGGATCGAATTTCTCGACTCCCCGCTGCATCCCGATCGTACCTTCCTGAATCAGATCCAAAAGGTCGATATTGCGTTTGATATATTTTTTGGCAACGGATACCACCAATCGGAGGTTGGCTTCCACCATCCGACGTTTGGCGTTTTCACCCGCAGAGATGGTCTTCTGAAATTGAAGCGGATCTTCTACGTTGGCAGCAGTTGCCCACTCAGTTAGACTAGGCTCATGTCCGAGTTCTTCTGAGAGAGTATTTTTGACCGCTACCAGGGCAACTAACTGCTGTACCTGCTTACCATACAGGATTTCCTGTTCGTGGGTGAGCAGGGGCACGCGCCCGATTTCACGAAGGTAGGTACGGACAGTATCAGTTGATGCTTGAGCAGTTTTCATGACTCTGGCTAAAATGTAGGGGGAATTTAGGTGCAAAATCTCGTTTGCGGAATGTCTCTCCTTTGGAGCACCGCTTAGAGCAGTTGACGATAATTTACCGATTGCTGTTGCATCGGGATGGGTTTATTGCAGGTACTGCGTAGTCACTACTTCTGGCTTGATTAGGAGCATGGGGGCGGTTATCCTTCCATACTCAGTCACGGTTTGACTCATCTTAGGGGATGATGAATTAGGGCATTTTCCAATGTTTATCTACTCTAGTTATAATAATCTTAACATTACTAAACATTTACTTACTAACTTTTTTTACTCATCAGCCAATTGGCTTAGGTCAAAAGTATGGCAATGTTACTTTTTATACTGGACTACTTGCGTACAGATCGATATCACTGTCTAGACGAGTTGCCGATTCTCATATTCCCTCACCAACATAATAGTTAAGATCTGTTCGTATAACTGCGATCCACAACACAATATTTAATATCCTTTTATGCAGACAGTTTGGCTGATTCGACATGCTCACAGATTAGATTTTGTTCAACCTGAATGGTTTGACACGGCTGTTTACCCTTACGATCCGCCACTTTCTGAGTTAGGACAAGCTCAAGCTAGTGGACTTGCCGAACAGTTGAGGGCAGAACCCGTCGAGCGGATTTATACTTCACCTTTTCTGCGTACGATTCAGACAGCCTATCCTTTGGCTCAATTACTTGAGTTACCAATTCAGTTGGAGTGGGGTTTGAGTGAGTGGTTGTGTGCAGATTGGAGTCCATCGTTACCGAATCTGACTCCTGTAGATGAGTCGAGCCGATCGTACCCCAGGATCGATCGCGGGTATGAGTCTGTAATAACACCTAGCTATCCTGAGACTCTGGGAGATCTATCTCTGCGAACTAGTATGGTGGCAAATCAGCTAGTTCAAAGCAATTTTCAAAATATCTTAATTATTGCCCACAAAGGTTCTACTTTGGGAATGGTTGTAGCTTTGACTGGTGATGATGCTTGGCTAACTAAAGATCTTCAATGTGCAGGGTTAGTCAAGTTGGTACGTGAAGATGGAGATCGCCTATTTACCTCTATCCCCTAGATCTAGTTTGATTCATCGATGGGCAAGCCATGCCTGAGTGCAGATAATTTCGCTTGAGCTTTGGGATCGAGGGAATTGAATAAGAATCGACTGGAAGACTTATTATGAGTACGCTGTCTTCCTTTGGCTCGTTTGGCACTAAAATCGACGTTGGAGATGAGTTGAAGGGCGGAGATCCATTCGGCACCAAAGCCCAAGACGGTGAGTTGTTGGGCGCGATCGGAAGTAGCTACAATTAGTCTCGAAGCTGAGTACTGAAGATCGTGGCGGAAAGCGGCGCAGAATTTCTCGATGTATGTATCGGCAGTTTCGAGGAAGTCGGTGTAATGAACGGATAAGTTGGGGGTAACGTCTTCAGAGTAGGCTGGTGAGTCTCGACTGTAGGCATCAAAAACTATTTTGGTTTCGTAGTCTTCATAGGCACTATAGTTGATTAGAGCTTCGATCAGTTTCGATCGGGCTGCTTCTAAGTCTTCGCTCGATCCTGACTGAAGTACAGACGGGCTATGTTTCGATCGGTCGAGTAGATCTGTCCAGGCTCCAATCACGTTGTAGCCGTCAACGAGCAACACTGCTTGTTTACGTGAAGGGGGCACGATGTAACTCCCAATGTTGTGAATAAATAGTCTGATTGACTCGTCTATCTTAGCAGTTGTGGAGCCACTCGATCGCAGGTAGTAGTTAGCAGCTAGTCATCAGTTGAAATTTCTTTCATCAATCGCTGACGCATCCGTGAGGGTTCGCCTCGATCGACCAATTTACCGCCTTCGAGGAGAAATGCGCCATCGCAGTAATCCAATTCTTCGAGTCGATGTGTCACCCAGAGTGCGGTGAGTCCGCGACTTTTGACCAAAGTACGCACTCGATCGACCAAATCGATTTGAGCATCGGGGTCTAGCAGAGCTGTAGGCTCGTCAAATAAGACGATCTCAATGTTGTTGCGAGCGATCGCCCCTGCGATGGCTACACGCTGCTTTTGACCGCCACTGAGGGCATAAATCGGTCGGCGGATCAGTTCGGCCAAATTTACAGCCGCAAGAGCTTCAGTTACTCGATGGCGAACTTGGCTGGCGGTTAATTTTTCGGCAACTAACCCAAATGCAACATCAGCCCCGACGGTGGGCATGACCAATTGTCGATCGGGATTTTGGAACACAATCCCCAAACCACCATGAATCTCAATCTTACCGACAGTGGGGGTGAGTAGTCCAGCTAGCAACCTGAGTAAGGTTGATTTACCACTCCCATTGGTACCCAATAGCATCCAAAATTCTCCCCGTGGTACTGACAGGGAGCAACAATCTAATACGGTTTCGCCAGATTGCCAAGCAAAGGATAAATCCCGAACTTCGATCGCTGGTAGAATCTCACTCATAAGAGAGGGGATAGGGGGTAGGGGATAGGGGATAGGGGTAATTCGGCGGTACTGGATTGAGGGAGGGGAGGGTGGGAAGTGTGGGGAGGGT
>JANMEL010000054.1:0-12955 GCA_031376885.1 Chamaesiphon sp. OTE_70b_metabat_96
TACGGTTCGGTTAGCCACCGATTAAAATCGGGGCTAGTGATACAAAGTCCGCCTTCGCGGACTAAGATCGGGCTATGTATGAAACGCACCCGAAATCTAGGGTAGGGGCAATTCATGAATTGCCCCTACCCTAGATTTCGAGTGTTGCCTAGAAAGTAAATCATACCCAGATTCAGCAACGCCCCGTATTGCCTCATCCCTCATCCCTCACCCCTCACACCTCATCCCTCACCCTTCACCCCTCACCCCCCATGACAATCGGGATTTGGATTCTCGGCGATAGATTGGATCTAAATCAGGCTGCTTTGCAGAGTTGTGTCGATCGAAAGTCGTCTACTTCGGTAATTTTAATTGAGTCGTTAAATCATGTTCGTGCCCGCCCTTATCATTGCCAAAAGTTGGTGTTGGTGTGGTCGGCGATGCGTCATTTTGCGGTTGAATTAAGGGAAGATGGATGGGATGTTTGTTATGCGATCGGTGATGATTTTGAGACTGAATTAATCGAGTGGATTCGATCGAAAGAAATTACCGAGTTGCGGGTGATGACTCCTGTCGATCGACCATTTACACAATTAATTGAGTCCCTCGATTTGCCATGTAAAATAGTTTTAGTTCCTGACAATCATTTTTTGTGGACGCGGGAGGAATTTGGTGAATGGGCGCAAGGGCGAAAAAGTCTATTGTTGGAGTATTTTTATCGATCGGGTAGACAAAAGTTTCAAGTTTTGATGGATGGTGACAAACCCATTGGTGGAAAATGGAATTTGGATAAAGAAAATCGCAAACCACCCAAAGAGGGATTGAATCCACCGCCACAATTATTATTTACGCCTGATGAAATTACTCGATCGGTAATGGCGAAGGTGCGAGAGCTAGATATTCCTACTTATGGCAAGTTAGAATCTTTTGGGTGGGGGGTGACTAGAGCTGATGGATTAGCAGTATTAGCTGATTTTATCCTGCATCGATTACCCAAATTTGGCCCATATCAAGATGCGATGATAACTGGGCAACCAACTATGTGGCACGCGCTATTATCACCCTACTTAAATTTGGGTTTGTTGCATCCGTTGGAGGTGATTCGATCGGTAGAGGTAGCTTATCACGAACGAGGATTGGATCTCAATAGTGTGGAGGGTTTAATCAGACAAGTTCTCGGTTGGCGAGAATATATGCACGGTATTTATCACCATGTCGGTGATGATTATTTTCAGTTAAATTGGTTCGAGCATGACCAAAGTTTACCAGACTTTTTTTGGGATGCAAGTAAAGCAAAAATGAATTGTTTGCGTCAAACTTTGAGTGAAGTTGAAGAGTCTGGCTATGCTCATCATATTCAACGGTTGATGATTTTGAGCAATTTTGCCTTAATTTCTGGACTCAATCCTCAAGCTGTTGAGAGTTGGTTTCATAGTGCTTTTATCGATGCTTATGATTGGGTGATGCAGACGAATGTATTGGGGATGGGCTTATTTGCTGATGGGGGAATTTTGGCTTCCAAGCCCTATGCAGCATCGGCAAATTATATCAACAAAATGAGCAATTATTGTTCGGGTTGTCAATATAATCTCAAGGAAAGAACAGGTGATAAAGCTTGCCCATTTAATTTCTTTTATTGGGATTTCTTGGCTCGACATCGCGACAGGTTACAATCTCAAGGTAGAATGGCTCTAATCCTCAAAAATCTCGATCGGATCTCCCCCACCGAATTAGAAATCATCCACCAACAAGCCACTGATTGGCATCAATCCAGGGGTGAGGGGTGAGGGGTGAGGGTTCAGGTTTGACGTGTTTGTTGGGTTTTGCTACGCGCAACCCAACCTACAATTTTTCTGACCCCTGCTTATTTACTCCCATTCTTGTAATCGATCGAGCCAATGTTTCAATGCTCGTTCGATTTGTTCTTTTCGTCGCTCAAAATTGGCGGCTAGAGTGATAATCAGGATTCCGGCGAGTAATCCGATCGCCCATTTTGTGATAGGATAATCGGTAATCAATAGCACCAATTGATAAACATTTGTCAATATAAATGTAATTGTGCCGACATAAAACCACGATCGAACTTTCAAAGCTAAACCCATTATCGCGATCGCAATTCCAATGCCGATTGGTAGCCAAGGTTGATGCCAGATTAAGGCAGTTACGGCGATCGTACCACTTCCGAGGATCCGACCATAATGACGATCTTGTCTAGCAGATTGCCAACGTGGATCCCATTGTACCGCAACCAGAACCGAGCAGCCGAATAATATTGCATACCATAATGGACTTGTTAAACCATACTGAAATAACAGTTTTATCCCCACCCAGTTAACAAAGATCAGACTCAAATAAGCCCAGCCGAATTGTCGTTGTCGTCTAGCGACTCCAGCATAAAAGATCGCCAGCACTGCTAAATTCAACAGCGAAATTCGATCGAACTCAAATATTACTCGCGAGAGTGGTAATATAAATCCGACGATCCGCCAAGGTCTTTCATCCCAGCCCCATTCACGCCAGGGAGCTAATAATAGCAGCAATCCGATCGTACAAGCGACTAAAATTATGCCCTCATCAACTACACCGAGGTTCTGGAAAATCGATCTAGCATACACCCCTACCCCCAATAGCTCCGCCAAACCTAGATAAATCCACCAGTCACCAGATGCGCGATCTCGCGCCTGAATCAACGCATAACCGCCCAACAGCGCACTAATTGACAGATGGAGTAGAGTTAGCTGTGGGATGGGAATAGCGGGCATTGTTGCGGCTGCTACCTTCCAAGTGCTAGCCCCCGCCCAGTGCAGATGAGCGAGATTTTTCAAGCCTGGCAGCGGGAAATTTCCCCAAGTAGTCGCACCTTTGCGGGCATACCACCAAACGCCCAACCGATAGCCCAGTGCCAATACCGCCGTGATGAAACCATAAATAGTCAAAGCATCGGCAATGTTACCGCCTGGGGGAGCTTGAAGCAGTGGATAGGTGACTAGCTCATAACAGCCCAGCGTCACCAATAATAGCCCACCATAACCAATCGATTTAGCCCTCGATTGGTGACTAGTTAAAACTCCAACTACTCCCACTCCAATCGTCAGCAAGCCAGTATAACCCGTAAAAAATGGCCCCCGAAGAATTAAACCCCAACCAGCAAGGAGACAAGGGAATATTTTTGATTCTGGCATCCCCTGGCGACGCATCCAGCCCCACAATGGAAACGCGAGGATGATATTTACTGTCGCCAGATTTAAAGTATTACCACCTACTAAATGAACTAGGGCAGATAAGCTGATTTGCATTGCCAAATTCAAACACCAAAACCATTTCCACTCAAGTAATGGGGCTTTTTCCCACCGTTGACGAAATACCATTGCGCCGATGAGAATTCCGGTGGCTAATAAGGTGGTGAAATAAATGCCCTCAAACATTGTCGATCCAGCCGCGAAGGGAGTCTGAAATGTACTTAGCCCTTCAGAATCGATATACCAGTTTAGATCGTTGTAAGCATAAATTAAAGTGCCGATCGATAGTCCCAATCCAGCGATCGCAATTGCCCATCGATCGCTAGCGATTGCATAAATTTCAGGTAACTTTTTGCTAATAAACCATAAACCACCACAAGTAAGTGCGCCAACGACTAACCAATAATTTGGCGAAATATTCCCCAATAATAAATTAACTCCCAATCCCAATCCAAACCCGATCTGAATTCCAGCGGCGGAGATTTGTTTGAGTCGTTTGACAAGGGGAAACATCAATCCGACGGCAACAATTAGCACGATCGATCGCCATTGAGATAGATTTACACTCAGCCATAATCCCGCCCCCAAACTGCCGATCGCGTACCATCCAGCTTGAAGTTGACTTTTCAGTTGCCAAGGTTGTACAGGGGGCTTACGGGTGGCGATGTATGTAAAAGCGATCGGCACAAATAACCAGCAAATCGACGGAATAGCTCCTGTTGACGAGACAACTTTCAGCGTTATCAAGCAGCCGTAAGTCAATATTGCTAATCCCAATCCAATATACCAACTACTTTTTTGCCAAGGATCGGATTCACGTTTGACAGGTTGTGCAGATAGGCACAATTCGCCGACTGCGATCGCGGTAAATGTGACAGCGAGGATGGTTAGATTTAAAGTTAGATCCAGGAATAGAAAATTATCATCGCCAAAGACACCGATGAAATTCTTCAACCAGGATCTACACCATTCCCATCGATAAAAGAGAGCTGCAAAAATAGTGCCCAAAGCACATAGATGAGTGAGATAAATATATAGGGTTCTGACTGGCTGATACCGCAGCGTCAAATGCGCTAAAATTGCCACCGATGCAAATAAGTCGATGAGTAAACTTAGCGGTGTGGTGATATTAACGATCGGCAATAATGCCCCAGTCAATAATATCAATGATTCACCTCGACGGTATGCAGATATTTTTCCCTGTCGATAAAACCACCCCGTCAGCCATACCCAAATCAGTAAATAAGGTAAAATAAACAGCGAACCAGCAATAAAATAATTGCTACCAAATAGATCTAAAAGTACAGGTAAAACCTTCGCAAATATCGCACCAGTAGCTAAAGGCGACCATAGAAAACTACTAACAAAATAAGTTTGCAACCCGACAAAAAATAACAGCACTACCTCTCGATTTTGTGGGTTTTGCCGGAGCCGTTGCCAAATCCAAACTATACCCAGACAACTCACGGCAAATGCTTGCCAAGAGCTAGTTTTTGGCGCACTTACCAAATCCCCAATACCCACAACCCAACCCAAAATCAGTAAACTAGCTCCTAGCCCCCGATATAACCGAGCCAATTCCCTAAGTGTCGTTTGATAACGCACCAACCGCAATGGCAATGTCTGCTTACGAGAATCGCGATCGAGCCAATTTAGTCGTTCCAATCGAGCGTCTTTTTGTAAGCTCCACTGGGCAAATAACCAGCCCACAATGCCGATCGCCAACCCAAAGGTATAAAGTGGTAGATGAGCCACAAATAGACCCCTTAACAGCAATATTCCCAGCCCATAAATAGCCAGAATACCCCCTTCAATCTGCCGAACTTTCTGAAGTACGATCGCCGTACCGATCGCCCCAATATAAATCGCGATCGCCGCCCAGTATGGAATTTGCCACCCCAACTGCAAGAAACTAAGTCCTACATACCCCCCCAACAACAACCGCGCATAATTCTGACGAGTATTATCATGTAGGCGTGGTTTCGATCTCGAAGTGTCGGCTCTGCCGAGTCGCCCGTAAGCATACGCCATCCCAACCAGACTCACACCCGCGACGATCGCCGTTACCAATTCTAACGGTTGATGCCACAATCCAAACGAATCGATTGCCCAAAAATTGACCGGGATCAACAGCATCGCCACAAGCTGCAATGTACTCGCAGTCAGCCGCAAACCCTCCTGTCGCCTCGCCCAACCACCGACAGCCCAAAAACCGATCGTATAGAGCCAAAGCAAGCCATACTGCCCCCAAGCGGGAAATAACGACCATTGAGTCGCCGCCAGCACCCCAGAAGAAAGTACGACCAAAAATACCCCCAAAAACAGCAACCATCGCACACTCAATTCATCTTTGAGCGTTTGCCAAATTGTCTGAATTGGCGATGGAAGTTTTGGTGATGCAGGTATGGGTATTATCGCAGGTATTGGGGCTGCTTCCCTTACTGGCGGAGATTTCCAGGGGATATCCTCACTCAGACAAGTGCGAGCAAGTTCGAGAATTTGGGCGCGATTGAGTATTCTCGATCGAACTAAAATATCTAGGGTAGTTAATAATTCGGGATCGTTTGGATCGATCTGTAATTCTAGCCAAATCGACTTAGTTGGCAGCTTAGGCATAGCGTCTAGGGAAGGTGCTAATTATTATCCTCCCTCAATTTAGCCTGTTTGTCACAACACGTTATGACAGTTTATAAATCGAACATCAACTATTCTGGATTATCATCAAAATTTCCACCAGCTTATATACATGACTGCCGATGCTAGGAGGCCAATTTTGACTAGGATCTGGATGTAATTGTTTCGCTCTATTTACTGCATCATGAATAGTCTGTTGATATTTCGACAAATCTAGATTACTTTTATTATAACTACCTAAAATTTGCCGAATTCTCTTCTCAAAATCATCACCAGTTCGATCTTCAGTATTCAAATCGTCCAAATGTAAATACAACCATACCTCGAAACATGGATTACTGACAGCTAGGTGATAACCTTTTTGTTTAGCTTCACGACATACCTCACTCAGCTTTTTGTCACCCCAACGATCTACATCGATAACAAGCCAAAGCATATCATCATCATTTAGATCGTACTTTTCTTTGAAAATATTTAATCTTTCCAAAATATAATCTGGTGCAGATTTATTATCTTCCCCTGTAGACAAGACTTCTACTTTAATTCTGCTGCTACCAAACATTCCAAAATACTGTCTTTCAGTTTCTTTCCCTTCAGTAGCAACTATGAATAGTCTAGCATCCCGACGATCGTGTTGGCGATCGAGTAACTTTTTTCGCTCAATTTTACCCATTTATTCTCCAACTCGCACAGTAGCATCTTCAATTAGATCGGCGGTACTGCGATCGTTAAACCACCCTAAATTTTGAATATTGCCAAAGAATGGAATCGCGCCAAATCTACCATTCAAATATCCCTTTTCGAGCTGCAAATCTGGCTTGATTTTAAACTCAGCTAGGGAGTATAAGCTAGAAATACCTTGTTTGTCTTTCTCTACAAACCAAATTTCATCGCGTCGAAATATCTCCAAATCGAGCAGATTAGTATCATGAGTTGTGAAAACTATTTGATTTTTCTTACCTCGACAATTAATAGCTGCTTCGATAAATTTTCGAGATAATAAAGGATGTAAACGCCGATCTAATTCGTCCAGTATGATAACTTTTTCATCTGCTCCTTCTTGAAGCACAAAGAGAGCAGGAAGCAGATGAATCAGTCTTTGAGTGCCTTCTGACTCTTCATCAATTGCAAAATCGACTAAAATATCATTTTCATCTCGGTGTTGAGTAATAATTTCAATAGATGTTAATCGATCTTCATCATCTTTGAATAATAGTAAGTCTCGATCGTAAGGATTATTTAGCATAAAGTAAGAGTCAGAATCGATATCATTAATAGATTCGATCGCCTCATCTCTATCTCTCTTGCTCAAAGATAGTAGATGACGAGATAAATTGAATTCTGATTCTTTAGTAGTTACAGCATCAATCCCCGTTCCTGAAAGCTTGAGAAACTCTGTGACAAAGGCTGTAAATGATTTATTAATTAACACATTGACTTCTAGCCCACTAGCTTGTAATTCTGGCTTGACAATAGTCAATACCTCTTGAAACCAATTACTAATCGGCATCAAGAATTCAATATTTTTGTCAATTGCTTCTGTCAAAAAGAGTTGATTTGGGCGAGTTCCTTCAGCAATGAAATCTAGAAATGGCTGCCCCTTATCTGTACTATCTTTAAAGACTTTCCCAAATTCTACTGTTGTTTCTTTGTCCGCGCTTGTTACCCGCTTAAAGTACATTATTTCCCGTTTCTTACCTTTTGGTATACAGTGAAGCCATTCTTCTAAGATTTGGCTTCTAGTAAGTTTGAATCCATAAGAATACTGAGATCCTTTATAAGTGAAAATAAACTCAAACTTACTAGGTTTATTACTATAGTTACCTAGTTTAAATGTCGAAACAGGGATACTTTTATTACTGCGAGTACCTTCAATGATTAAATCTTTTGCAAAACTTACTGCTTCGATAAGATTAGATTTCCCAGCACCATTAGCTCCATAAATTGCAGCAATTGGTAAGATAGAATGATTTTTGCCGATTGGATGTTCGCAGAGATGGTCGATGTGTTCTCGATCTTCATCAACTCCAACCATGCTAAAAGTAACTTCATCTCTAAATGATAAGAAGTTCCCAATTGTCAATTGAATTAACATGAATTTAGTATTACCCTCAGTTTGGATTGATGCGTTAGACTATCGCCTAACGCATCCTAGCTAAGTTCTAGAAGAAATTGGCAGTGAATCCGATCGATGCCGTACAAGTTCCACCAGGTGGTAAAATTGTAAGATTATCACCCGTATTGAACGCATTTCGAGTAGCACTCCAAGGTTCTAAGCAGTAGAAATCTTTACCTTTGACTGTCCAAAATACTAGATAAGTAGAGAAATCATCATAATCTATAGTTAGTTTTAATTTACGGCTATTGTCTGTTACCGAAGTAGATTTACTCGTTAAGTTACCAAAGACAGAATCAATTTCATCTTTATTGAAATCAAACTTACCATCAAAAGCATGAGTTTCTTTAGTTTGATTATCTTGGTATTGTTTTGAGGGGATTTCTACTTCGATACTATCTTTATCGCCACAGAGGAAGTAAGGATGGAAACCAGCCGAAAATGGCATTGGTGTAGATGAGAGATTTTTGTATTCTTGACGGGTGACTAATTTATTGCCTTGGAGTTCGTAAGTAAAGGCGATTTCAAAATCAAAGGGATAAACGGCTTTGGTTTCTGCATTGCTAGCGAGGATCACAGTTAGACTAGCTTTACCTTCAGTGTTTTGTGTCGATACAGTCCAGGGCAATTCGCGGGCGAAACCATGTTGTTTGATTGTATATGTTTTCCCGTCAACAGTATAGGTGTTGTCGGGTAAATTACCGCATAAGGGGAATAAGATTGGATTACCACCTCTGACACTCAAATTAGGATCGGTAAATCGATCGGTATCGAGGTAAAATACTTCTTGTCCATCGATGCGCCAATGGGTGACGATACCACCACGCTCTGGTACGACTTCGATTTCAGATTTGGCAGTTCGATCGGCTAAAATATAAGTCTGATATTGTTTCTGTTCGATCGATACACTATACATGGGTTTTAGTTATGAGTGAGAACTAGTTTAAGTTTACGCTAAGATCGACACGGGAACTTTTGGTTTTGGTGGGTATGATGGTGGATGGCAAGTAGAAGTATGTTCCAGAACCCCGACTTCTTGAAGAAGTCGAGCCAAGTGATATGTATTTAAAGCGAAGGTTTATTGGCGTTATCTGTGGTTTGGCATTTATGCTTGCTTGGATTGGATCGAATGCTATGGCAAAATCCGATCGACAACCAGAAGTTTGGGTGATGTCACCTTTGGAACGAATTGTATCTACAGAAGGAGATCGCGATCGCAAAAATAGAGATCGAGTGAGCTTGTTTGCGGCGAAAGGGGAATATGAGTCGTTTCAAATTGCGGTTGCAGCTCCGCCACAAGGTTTGAAGCAAATTAATCTTTCCGTTTCCGATTTGCAGAGTGCAAAGGGGAAAATTGCCAAATCTAATATCACTCTATATCGAGAACATTTTGCCCTAGTTAAACAGAGCAATACCGATTATTGTAAAGGTGGCGATCGCAATCGCTGTTCTCTAGGTGAGGGGTTTTATCCTGATGGATTGATTCCATTCAAACATCCCGATACTGGTGCAGATCTTCAGGGAGATCTCGATGCAGCTCCCTACAATTTGCCTGCGGGAAAAAATGCCGCTTATTGGGTGGATGTATTCGTACCTAGAAATACTGCTGCGGGGATGTATCGAGGTACTATTAAACTTACGAGCGAGCGAACTAATATATCCATCCCCATCTCACTCAAAGTTTGGAAGTTTTCCCTACCCCTAAAACCATCCCTCCAGACAGCCTTTCAAATCTGGCAAGTGCGAAATCGATCGAATGAATTAGAACTATTAAAAAATCGGCTCAATCCCACTTATCCCAATAACCCCAAAGATGAATTGGAATATGTCAAATCCTACGGAATGACCACCGTAGGCGACCAAAATGCAGGGGATGCTAGTATCATGTGGGGTTCTTGCGAAGTCACACCGCCCAACCCTGCACCGCCTGTATCGAAATTTCAAGAGATTGCCAAGCGACATCCAGCCAAGATCCCTGTTTTTATCTACAGTGCTGATGAAGTCGAGAAACAATATTGTCCCAATCTGACTACCAAGATATCACCAACCTTGCGCCAATGGGGGCGAAATATCCATCAGGCGGGGTTAAAGCATCTAGTTGTGATGTCACCTCATGATTCTCTTTATGACGATGGTACAGGGCGTTCTGCCGTGGATACGTGGGTGGTATCTGCGCGTACTCATCTCCCCAGTTTAGCGGAAGTAAAGTATGTGCAAACACATGGGAAGGGGGATGTGTGGAGTTATAGCGCGATGGCTTTGGATAACTATTCGCCCAAGTGGTTGATTGACTATCCACTCATCGGTTATCGAGTTCATGCGGGGTTTATTAATGCTAGTTTGGGGATGAAGGGTTTGCTCTACTGGCGAGTAGATCGTTGGGATATGGCGAATCCTTGGGATGATCCAAATAATATTCTCTCCAAGAGTTTCTATCCTGGAGATGGAATGTTGTTTTATCCTGGCGATCGAGTAGGGTTGGGCAAGGATAGAATGATGCCTTCGCTGCGAATCAAAGCTTTGCGAGATGGAGTGGAGGATTTTGAGTATGTGCAAATTCTCAAGCGATTGGGAAAACCACAACGCGCTCTAGAAATAGCTAAAACTGCGGGTGCAGACTGGCAAAATTGGACATTAGATCCGCAAGTATTGGCATCAGCTAGAATTAAACTAGGTAATGAAATTGATGCTCGATCGGCAGGAAACTAGGTTCGATCTTGCTTGAATCGAACGCAAGTTCCGCAGAGCAAGGATCTATCAGATACTCAGGATTAAGATGTTGGTGGATACCATAGTCTTGATAGCCTTCGTATCCCACGATATACCTAATCCTGTCCATCCTGAAAATCCTAAAAATCCTGATGCGTTGGTGGGGATGTGGGAGAATGCTAGAAATGTCAGCATAGATCGTTAATGGACAAAACTACTATCCCCTTCCTTCCAGTTAGTCAGGATGAGATAAATAATATTCTCTGGCGGGCTTGTGATACCTTTCGGGGTACGATCGATGCTAGTGAGTACAAAAACTATCTCCTAGTCATGCTCTTCGTGAAGTACGTCAGCGATTCATGGACGGAACATTACGAGCAATTGCAGGTGCAGTATGGCGATGATAAGGAGCGGATTCTGCGGCGGTTGGAGCGAGAGCGGTTTGTATTGCCCCCTGATTGTCGGTTTGATGATATTTATACCAAGCGGAATGACACCAACCTCGGCGAGGTGATTAACAAGGCATTAGAGCAGATTGAGGAAGCTAATAAACTGAAACTGGCGGGAGTGTTTCGGAATATTGATTTTAATAGCGAGGCGAATTTAGGGCAGACACGGGAGCGAAATACGCGGTTGAAGATGCTGCTGGAAGATTTCGCCAATCCGAAACTAGACTTACGCCCATCCCGTATCGGCAATCTCGATGTGATTGGCAATGCTTACGAATACCTGATTGCTAAATTTGCCGCCGGAGCAGGGAAAAAAGCCGGAGAATTTTATACCCCTGGGGAAGTGTCGGAATTGATGGCGGAACTAGTCGCGCCTCAGCCTGGGGAGCGGATTTGCGATCCGACTTGCGGTTCGGGTTCCCTGTTGATTAAGTGTGCAAACTATGTGCGCCGTCAGGGGAGTGATAACTATAGCCTGTTTGGGCAGGAGAATACGGGCGGTACTTGGGCATTAGCCAAGATGAATATGTTTCTACATGGGGTAGATAGTGCGCGGGTAGAGTGGGGCGATACGATTCGCAATCCCAAGCTGTTGGAAAATGACAAGCTGATGCGGTTTGAGGTGGTGGTAGCCAATCCGCCGTTTAGTCTGGATAAATGGGGCGCGGATGATGTGGCATCCGACAGGTTCAAACGCTTCAATCGGGGCATTCCACCCAAGGGTAAGGGCGATTTTGCCTTTATCTCTCACATCGTCGAAACCATGAGCCTAGAGCGCGGTAGAGTGGCGGTAGTGGTGCCCCACGGCGTGTTATTTCGGGGCAGTAGTGAGGGGAAGATTCGCCAACAATTAATCGCCGAAAATCTGTTAGATGCGGTGATTGGTTTACCGAGTAATCTCTTCTTCGGTACCGGAATTCCGGCGGCGGTGTTGGTATTTAGGCGGAATAAATCAGATAACAAGGTGCTATTTATCGATGGCAGTCGGGATTATGCGGATGTGAAAACCCAGAACAATCTCCGAGCGGAAGATATCGCCAAGATTGTCGCGGCATACACCCAGCGGGAAACGATCGAGAAGTATGCTTATTTAGCGGGGTTTGATGAGATTCAGGAGAATGATTTTAATCTGAATATTCCCAGGTATGTAGATACTTTTGAGGAGGAGGCGGAGATCGATATTGGGACGGTGCAGGCGGAGATCGACGGTTTGGAGGAGGAGTTATCTAAGGTTAAGTTTCGCATGGTTGGCTATCTTGAGGAGTTGGGCTTATGATTCCTGATGGGTGGACAGAAACAACTCTTGCCGAAATTGCTGATGTTATAGATTGCAAACATAGAACACCTTCTTATGCTGATTCTGGTATTCCATTAATATCACCAGGAAATATTTCTTGGGGTAAGCTAGATTTAGATAATTGCAAATGTGTTGTACATGATGATTATGTTAGCCTAATGGATCATTGTAAGGTTGATCTAGGTGATTTAGTGATGGGACGAAATCAATCATTTGGAGTTGCTTCTTATGTATATGATGATCGAATATTTGCTCTTGGACAAGACACGATACTAATAAAGCCAAAGGGATGCGATTCAAAATTCCTTTATCAAATAATACAATCACCTCTATTTCAAGAGCAGATAAATCGTCTATCATCAGGCTCAACCTTCAAGAGAATAAATCTAAAAGACATAAGAAATCTACAAGTATCAACACCAAAATTAGACTGTCAAATTAAAATTGCCGAGGTGCTTGGGGTTTGGGATGAGTCGATCGATCTGCTGGAGAGGTTGATTGGGAGGGTTCGATCGCGCAAGCAGGGGTTGAT
>JANMEL010000081.1:0-3000 GCA_031376885.1 Chamaesiphon sp. OTE_70b_metabat_96
CATTAGCATCATGAGTGACGATTCTCCAAAGGAGAGGCTTCGCCAACGCGATCGTCGTGCCCTGTTGATTCAACTCTGTCAACAGATTCATAATCTCCACAGAAGTGGTCGAATCTAACGCTCCAGTCGGCTCGTCTGCCAGGACTAAGGCGGGATGATTGACTAAGGCACGGGCGATCGCCACCCGCTGTTGTTGTCCGCCTGAGAGCTGATTGGGACGGTTCTGGATGCGATCTTTTAAACCGACTTGGACTAGAGCGTCTGTGGCTTGTTCGACTCGTTGCGACTTATCGACATCGGCATAAATCATCGGTAGCATCACATTCGCCAAAGATGTGAGCCGTGGTAAGAGGTTGAATTGTTGAAAGACAAATCCAATATATTGATTGCGAATATCGGCAAGTTCATCATCATCAAGGGTAGTCAGATCTTGCCCTGCTAAAAAATATTGTCCACTGCTAGGTCTGTCGAGACAACCGATAATATTCATTAGGGTCGATTTTCCCGAACCAGAAGCACCCATAATTGCGACATATTCGCCCTCTGCGATCGACAAATTAATGCCCTTGAGAACTGGCACTTCGATCGTGTCTAAGTGATAGGTTTTGGTAATATCTTCGAGCGAAATCATGCTTGCCATAATTATTAAATGCCAACGATTGAAATCGTGGCTCATGTTGCGAAGTCCGCCTACGCGGACTGAGATTTCTAACCCGCGTAGGCGGGTTTTGCATTCCGATCGGCGATTTCAATCGCTGTGCTGCTCTGCCATCGTCAATTAATCCCCATGTAATGCCAAGATCGGGTCTAACTTTGCCGCATTACGGGCAGGAATACCGCCCGCTAAGACACCAACAATCAGCGAAAGGACAAAACCCACCACCACTGATAATAGAGACACCACAAACGGAAATTTGAAGATCGTCGCGGTAGCGAAAGCAATGGCGACACCCAATCCAATCCCGATCGCACCGCCAATACTCGAAATCACGATCGATTCCATCAAAAATTGATTTAGAATCGCTCCACTAGTTGCACCGACGGCTTTTCGCAGACCGATTTCCCGCGTCCGCTCCATCACAGAAACCAGCATAATATTCGCAATCCCAATGCCACCAACGACGAGCGAAATTCCGGCGATCGCACCAACCATCAGCGTCAAAGAACTCGTAATATCCGTGAAAGCTTTAATCAGATCCACTTGATTGGTAACGCGAAAATCATCCTCTTTGGGTGGACGAATATTATGGCGCAGTCGGAGGACATTCGTCACCTGAAATTGTGCCGCTTCTGCTAAGGCAGACGCTCCGCGAACGAGTTGGTCGGCATTGCTAGATTGAAGCAAGAAACCATTAATAGCCGTACCTGTAAGCGAATTGTTACCGACAATTTCGGCGGACATATTAGTCAGCGGTATATAAATAATGTCATCGGCATCTTGTCCGCCGATCGATCCTTTTGACTCCATGAGGCCGATAACAGTATAGCGGTTGCCTCGAATCCGAATATCGGCACCGTTGGCGTAGCCTCTCCCGTGGAGAATCGGATTTTCGGCTGGCGCGAACAAGTCATTCCGAACTTTGGCACCAAGCACAACGACTGGTTTGGCGATGTCCAAATCCTCCTGGCGGAAAAATGCCCCTAGTTGCGTGTGAAGATTTCTGACAACTGGCAGGTTCAAATCTGCGCCAATGACACTTGTCGCAATATTGACATTGCCCCGCACTACCTGAATATTCCCGCGTTGTAAAAATGCGGCAACTGCGGTAGCGGCGGGGACTTGCTTGGCGATCGCCTGAGCATCTTCCCACGTAAGCGTACTCGCAGAACCAGCCCCCTGACTAATTCCACCCGTTCGCGCCGATGCTGCTGATACTTGAAGGATATTTGTACCCAATGCCTGAATTTGTAGCTCGGTGGATTTTTGGACACCTTGACCGATCGATGTAATCGCAATTACAGAGGATATCCCAATAATTACCCCCAACATCGTCAATCCACTGCGGACTTTACTACTCCATAGGGTTTCCAATGCCATCAGAAATATTTCCAGCAGCGAGATTTTGCGTTTGTGACGGCGAGACGGACGCAAAAGAGATTTGTCAGGCTGCTCTGTTTTGATAGAACTAGAATTTGGGCTGGAAAATCCCCTCTTGGGAGGGGTGCCCGAAGGGCGGGGTGGGTTAGATCTACGCATAAATTCAAGTATCCATAAATGTTAGCTAAAACGGTGCGTTACGGCTACCGCCTAACACACCCTACGAGGCTATCTACCTTCCACCCCCACCACCTGTAATCGATGTTACCTTACGAGTTCCGTGTGGAAAGCTGAGTAAAACCCGTTCGTTCCCAGTTAAACCGGACTTAACCTCAGTCTTGTCATTAACAGTCGTCCCCACCACGATCGGCGTAAATACCGGATCGCCGCCTGTTTTCGCCACATATACACCCTGAGCTGTCTTCTCTTGGACGATCGCCGCCGTCGGCACAATCAGCACCCCATTCAGCTCTCCAGCTCTAAAATCGTTGGCGTAGCCTACCGGAGGTAATCGTCACATTCATCCCCTGACTGAGCAGTTTTTCGGGGTCAGCAACCGCTACTTTCACCTCAAAACTGGTCACATTTTGCTGCACCAAGGACTGGGTAGCAACTTGTGTCACCTTGCCCTCAAAGGTTTTGCCAGAATAAGCATCCACCTTAATTACCGCTACCTGCCCGACGCGAATCTGGGCAATACTAGCTTCAGCTACCTGTGCCACAATTTCATTGGTGGATGCTAGAGCCAGAATCGAAGATGAGGTTGCCGAAGTCACCGCACTACCCGCCGTTGTGGGAGTAACGAATGCACCAGGATCGGCATATTTAGGGGCTGCTGATAAAAGTCAAAACCCAGGCACAGAGAGATATACAAGCCGTAAAAAGTTACTCTAGTTCAATGAAATCGGCTAAAATCAACTAAAATTAGTGAAGATCCAGACATCTCCGTACAGGCATGTATA
>JANMEL010000099.1:0-3321 GCA_031376885.1 Chamaesiphon sp. OTE_70b_metabat_96
ACACCCCACACACCCCACACCCCACACCCCACACCCCACACCCCCACACACCCCACACCCCCTATGTACCGCAAATCCTCCCGTCGCGCACCTTGGCAAGACTTATTTATCCACTGGCAAAGGATGGATTGGTCGATATTAATCATCGCACTCAGCTTGACTTTTTTTGGTGGACTGATCATTTGGACTACACAAGCAAACGATCCAGTCATTAATATCTTCCAACAGTTGGCAAAAAATTGGGCACAACATTGGATTTTTGGTGTGGTTGGATTATTTATCGTATTGACTGTTGCTAGAATTCCTGCCAATAACTTAATGCGTTGGCACTGGGTTACTTATGGGATCAGTACTGGAATGTTGGTGGCGGTGATGGGATTGGGTAAAACTGTGCTGGGAGCACAACGGTGGATTAATATTGGCGGGTTCCAACTTCAGCCGTCAGAATTGGCGAAAGTTGGGGTAATTATCACCCTAGCCGCAGTCTTGCATCGTCGCCCAGCCGATAATCTCCCTAGCTTTGTTCGGGCATTGGCAATTACCGCCCCACCCTGGCTATTAGTATTCATTCAACCCGATTTGGGGACATCTCTAGTATTTGGGGCGATTTCTCTGGGGATGTTGTACTGGGCAAATGCCAATCCAGGTTGGTTGATATTGCTGGTATCCCCAATTTTCTCAGCAATTTTGCACGCTCTAAATATCCCGATTTGGATTATTTGGACGCTGGGAATGGGCATCATCGCTTGGTACACATTACCATCGCGGTGGGTGAGTTCGACGATTGCGATCCTCACTAATATCGGTTTTGGTTATCTCGGAGAAATATTTTGGCACATTCTCAAAGATTACCAAAAAGATCGGTTGATTGTTTTTCTAGAACCCGAAAAATATCCTTTGGGAGCGGGTTATCACTTGATTCAATCACGGATTGCGATCGGTGCTGGGGAGTTGTTTGGGCAAGGACTTACTCAGGGAACTCAGACACAATTAAATTTTATCCCAGAACAACATACAGATTTTATCTTTTCGGCGATTGGTGAAGAATTGGGTTTTGTTGGGGCGATGTGTTTGTTAGCGACATATATCTTTCTCTGCTGGCGGATGATGCAAGTAGCCAAACAAGCTCAAAGTAATTTTGGATCTCTACTCGCGATCGGCGTATTGTCAATGATCTCTTTTCAAGTACTGGTTAATATTAGTATGACGATCGGTATTGCTCCAGTTACTGGAATTCCTCTACCCTGGCTCAGTCATGGAAAAACAGCCCTAATGACCAATTTTATCTCCGTCGGTTTGGTAGAATCTGTCGCTAATTCTAGGCGGAGATTTAATATGTAAGTTGAGTAGGGGCTTGTCTAATTAAATCTCGGTGTTACGGCTACTCTAACTTGAGCCAACCGCAACACTCGATCGCTTAGAGTATAGCCTCTTTTTATCTCTGCCAAAATCGTTCCGGCTGGATGCTCGTGAGTACCGATTTCTTGGACGATTTCATGGAGTCGAGAATCAAATTTGTGCCCGGTAGTTTCGACGATCCGCAACCCGATTTCTTTGATACTCATCAGCATTTTATGCTCCAACATTGAATAACCTTTTTGAATTGAGGCTTCTCGTGCGGTTTGCGGTTCGATCGAAGTTCGGGCGAGTTCGATCGCATCAACTATCGATAACAATTGGAGTGTAATTTTGGTGCGGGTACTTTGCTCGATTTGGGTGCGACTTTGTTCGATCCGATGCTCGAATTGAACTGATTCTTGGTGCTGACTTTCTAGTTCCTTGAATAATCGATCGCACTCAGCGCGAAATTTGTCCGCCTGTTTTTTCCAATACAATGCGGTGCTAAGACTATTCTCGTCATCTGAATCCAGATTACTATATTCACCATTAGTATCTCCATCAGCATCAATGAGTTGATTTTGCAATAAAATCCTGGGCGGAATACACCGTTGAACTTCCTCAAGTGTGGTATCTCCACTTTGAAACAATTCGATCGCCAGATCCACAAAAGATCGACAACCCATTTCCTGAGCGGTGAAATCGATTCTTTCCCCATCTCCACTCAAAATCGCCGATTTGAGACGATCGGTAATAATTAACACTTCATGGAGTTCAATTTGACCATCGACACCCAATCCTTGACATTTTGAACACAAGTTACCCGTCTGTCTTGCTTGTTCGATCGCCTGAAGACTGAGCCGATTAGCCAGGTAATATTTTGGCCGATCTTTGAGCGCGAGTTGGGCGGTACCTAATGAGTCTAATTCGGCTCTATTGAGCGCGTGAGGGAGCCGACATCGCTCGCAGTTCTTCCCAATCGATTTTTGGGCAATGATGCCGATGATGGCGGGATAGAGTTGGGCTGAGGGCACGCCCAAACCACTTAGTCGCTCGATCGCCCCACCAGCCGTATCCGCTAATACTGTGGCGAATACCAAGCATCCCCGCGCCACTGCATCAAGTGCAAATTGTGCTGTAGATAGTGTATCAATTCGCCCGATCGACAAAATATCAGGCGATCGATCTAGACAAGCCTCGACGATCTGACGATCGTTATTTTGACAGATAATTTGATTAATACCTGGTACTAGATATTCAAAGTTGGGATCGAGTGCATAAATACTTCGATCGGGTCGATTGAGATGGGCTAAACTGCTGTATAGCGTTTTGGAGCCGCCATTATCTTCGTTGCTAACCATTAAGATTAAGCCGCGATCGCTCTGAATCAATTGTTGAATCGATGTCAAAATTTGGCGATCGATTGTCAGTCGATCGAGAGCCAATGGTATTTGTCGATCGTGGGTGATTTTGACCGTAATGCTGTCACCAAACTGTGTTGGTAAAGTCGCGATCCTCAACTGAACTCGATCGAAGTTTGGGCTTGATTCAAGGATTCCAACTTGAGGAGCAGGGCGATTGAGTTCAATGTTTGCTGATGATTTGAGATATTCGATCGTTGGGTTCACCATCTTGGCTGGCAAATTTTGCAATGCTGTTTGCAGCACTCCATCTTTGCGAATTTTAATCTGGAGCGATCTTTCCTGGGGTTCAAAATATAAATGTGTCGCTCGATCTTCGATCGCCTTAACTAAAATTCGACTGACTAATTTAACGATCGAATTATCCGCATCGGATGTGGTTGTCATGGGGGAAGGGGATAGGGGATAGGGGCTAGGGGTTAGGGGATGTAGCGAAGGGGTTCGTGGCGGATTCTTTATCCGGCTTGACCGGGGAACGTATCTGGCCCACATTCTGGAACACACGACTCTCGAACTGCAAAGCTTGGCGGGTTGTAGTTTAGGTTATGGTCGTGCACGAGAA
>JANMEL010000107.1:0-8479 GCA_031376885.1 Chamaesiphon sp. OTE_70b_metabat_96
CCCCTCACTCATGAAAGGAATCATTCTCGCTGGCGGTTCGGGTACAAGGCTTTATCCTCTGACGATGGTTATATCAAAACAGATGATGCCAGTCTATGATAAGCCGATGATTTATTATCCGTTGTCAACATTGATGTTGGCAGGAATTAAAGAAGTATTGATTATTTCTACTCCCCATGATTTGCCATCTTTCCAAAAGTTATTGGGCGATGGAAGTCAGTTGGGAATTTCGATCGAATATGCCGAACAACCTAGTCCAGATGGATTGGCGCAGGCATTTATTATCGGTGCAGATTTTATCGATGGTAGTTCAGTTGCGCTGATTTTGGGTGATAATATTTTTTATGGCGATCGACTCAGTAGCAACTTGCAATCTATTGCTAAATTAGATACAGGTGGAGTTGTATTTGGCTACTATGTCAAGGATCCCGCACGTTATGGGGTGGCTGAATTTGATGCTGATGGACGAGTCATCAATTTAGAAGAGAAACCTGTCAAACCTAAATCAAATTATGCAATCACTGGACTATATTTTTACGATCGACAAGTTGTAGATATCGCCCATAATATCCGACCATCTGCCAGAGGTGAATTAGAAATAACCGACCTAAATCTGGTATATTTACGTCAAAACCAGCTCAAAGTTGAAAAATTGAGTCGCGGGGTCGCATGGCTCGATACAGGTACCCCAGAGAGCTTATTACAAGCAGCCGGTTTTGTCGAAACGATCGAGCAACGTCAAGGATTGAAAATTGCTTGTATTGAAGAAGTAGCTTACCGGATGAATTTTATCGATTTGGAACAACTGCTGAAATTGGGTACCAAACTCAAAAAGGGTGCTTATGGTCAGTATATTCTCGGATTGGTCGATCGGTTGTAACTACTATTACTGCGATCGCCTGGACTTATTCAACACAACACGATCGTTTTGTCAATGCGTAAGTCCTATTTTCATATATTAGACCTCCTGCAAAAGTAAAAATATCATCCTTTTCAATACTGTTTTCATCTAAAATTCCCCCTATTCCCTATTCCCTATTCCCTATCCCCTGTCTTGAAAAGGTGCTCTACTTGGGGAAACCCCAAGACCGCACTTTTCGCTATCCCCTATTCCCTGACTTTCGCAGGAAGTCTATTTAACCGATATTTCGCACTTTTCGCTGACCCCTGACCCCTGACCCCTGACCCCTGACCCCTGCCATATGGTATAGTTTTACTAACGATCGCCACCTCAGCCTATGTATCAGTACGAGTTACCCAGATACTTACCCACCGCCGACGAACTGCCCTGCTCCGACGATGCCCCCGTGGATAACGAACTTCAAGAACTGATCCCCAGCCTGCTCAAATCGATCCTCCTGATCCTGTGGTCAGAACGCATGGACTGGTTTTTTGGCATCGACATGGGCATCTATACCGATCCAGAACAACCCGCCATCGCTCCCGATGGTTTCTTGAGCCTCAATGTCGAGCGATTTTTTGACGAGGAACTACGCCTGAGCTACTTGCTCTGGGAAGAAAAAGTTCCGCCGATCCTAGCCATAGAAGTGGTTTCTCAAACTATCCGAGGAGAATATACCAAGAAGCTCGATCTCTACAAGCAAATGGGCGTGCTTTACTACGTTATCTACTCTCTTGAAAAGGTGCTCCACTTGGGGAAACCCCAAGACCGCACTTTTCGCAACCCTCAACGCAAGCGGAAACCCAAACTAGAAATCCATAAACTGGTCAACGGTAACTACTCCCTTGCAGATACTAATCCCTTGTGGATGCCAGAGATCGGCTTAGGTATCGGCAATAATCGTGCCAGCTATGGCGGTGTAACGCGAGATTGGTTGTATTGGTACGATGAAAACGGGCAACGTTACCCTACGCCCCAGGAGCAAATCGAACTCGAACGCCAACGCGCTGACAATGCCTCCATCCGTGCCGAAAGGTTAGCGGCTCAATTACGCGCCCTTGGCATCGAGCCAAATTAGTTAATGAGACATATTTGAGTAAATAGAGCAGATGGCAAAAGATAGTAAACGAGTTGTGTATCGCGAATTTGGGGACGAGGAAGTAGAAGCTGAAGCCATCGCCGAACTACCACCAAATCAGCACAACCTCAGAATTCAAGCATCGAAGAAAGGCAAAGGCGGCAAGACTGTGACGATCGTCAGTGGCTTTCAGGTGTCGCCGGAAACGCTCCAGAGCCTCACCAAACAGCTCAAGAACCAGTGTGGAACGGGCGGAACGATGTCAGAAGCCCAAATCGAAATTCAAGGCGACCAGAGACAGAAATTGTTGGAGATCCTGACTAAATTGGGATACAAAGCCAAGCTCAGTGGTGGCTAGCCATTTTTTTTGAAGCGACAGAGAAAAAGGCGCGGTGAGTGGGAATACTAAATTAGGACTATTTGCACGATTTGTGCTAGTCAAATTGCCCATGACACCCGCTGACGAGAACCAAATCAAATGCTTGCGGAATATACAACACTCGACGGTTTAATCGCTCAATTGAGTCAAATCGAGCAGCAATTGTTCAGTGGACGTGTTTTACTCAAAAGTCCACAGGGGCGAGAGTGGCATCTTTACTTATACCTCGGTCGCATCCTTTATGCTACTGGTGGTATCCATCCAATTCGCCGTTGGGTGAGAAACTGTACGATTGCAGAGGTAGATAGCATTAGTGCGGAGGATCTCCAGACGCGGATTCGGGCACTGACAGATATTTCAGCATTGACTCGTGCTGAGATGAATAGCTGTTGGGAGTACTATTTATTGGTAAATTGGGCGAAACAAGGTCGGATTAGTAGAACTGCTCTAGTCAAACAGATTCAATCAACTATTGTGGAGGTATTATTTGATATTCTCCAAGCAGTTGAAGTGGAATGGAAAGTGGTGGATAGAACCGAACTCAATCCACAGTTGACCCTAATCAATTTCGATCGAGCGTTGGTGGGTGCAAAACAACAGCAACAACAATGGGACAAATCAAAGTTAACAGATATTTTGCCCGATCGATCGATCGAGATTGTCGCAGCGAATGAATTTCGGCGATTGGTTAATGAGACTGCTTATCCATCATTGAAATCAATTTTGAATGGCGAGTTTAGTATTCGAGAAATCGCCATCAAAACTCGTAAATCACCGCTGGCGATCGCCTGCTCTTTCTTACCACATATCAGATCGGGACATCTTCGTTTGGTCGAATCACCGGATTTGGAGGATCCTGTTGTGGCACATACTCGTCAACGAAAAGCTGCTCCACCATCGATCGCTTGTATCGATGATAGTCCGTTTGTTTGCGACAGGTTGGAGCAAATATTTCGGGCTGAAGGCTACAATTTTATCGGCATATTGGATTCTACTCGGGCAATTCCCCTGGTCATTGCCAAAAAACCTCAATTGATTTTTCTAGATTTGGTGATGCCAAATACTAATGGCTATGAAATTTGCAGTCGGCTGAGAAAGGTAGCTGCTTTTCGCGATACGCCGATCGTCATTTTGACAGGTAATGATGGAGTGATCGATCGAGTTCGGGCCAAAGTTGTTGGGGCGAATGATTTTTTGACCAAACCAGTTCAAGCAGAGTTGGTGTTGGAAATTGCCAAAAAATATTTGAATATGCCAGCGAACACATCGAGTTAATTGACAACTAAAGATATTTTGACTGGAAATTAATAAGGTATAAAATAAACAGATGAGTGCAGCCCTAATTGTCGAAGATGTCCAGACCGATCGAATGATTTTAGCAGAGTATTTGGAAGCAGCAGGTTTCCAAGTTACCTTTGCTGCGAGTGGAGAAGAGGCTTTGGTGGCGATCGGTGTTGCCAAGCCAGATATTGTATTTCTAGATGTTGTCCTACCAGGACGTAGCGGTTTTGAAATTTGCCGAACAATTAAGTCTCACAAAGACAATCAAAAGATTCCAGTAGTCATCTGTTCGACGAAAAATACTGATATGGATCGATTTTGGGGCTTGAAGCAAGGAGCCGATCGATATCTGAGTAAGCCATTAAATAGAAGTGAGTTATTAGATGTATTGAAACTAGCTA
This sequence comes from Chamaesiphon sp. OTE_70b_metabat_96, assembly GCA_031376885.1. GTDB lineage: Bacteria > Cyanobacteriota > Cyanobacteriia > Cyanobacteriales > Chamaesiphonaceae > Chamaesiphon. The sequence continues at coordinate 4,041 of JANMEL010000107.1, forward strand.
TTCGTTAAGCTGAGATCTGGTCAAGCTTAAATTTCGTGTAAATACTCATCTCGATAAATTATCCTACTAGAGGCTAATAATTTGAACTCCCTCGGACAAGATCGATTTAGTTCTAAGTATAAATTGCCATCTGTCAATCGGCAAAATTGTCAGCAATTTTTGAAGTTTTATCTTCAATTGGATTTTGCAATACTAATCGCGATCGAGTGCGTTACAGAACTAATCAATATCCCGATCTTCAGCGGATCTGAACGCGAAAATCGAGTCATCCCCATGCCTCATCTCCCCTCTGCGGTGATGGGTGTTTATAATTGGCGGGGTGAAATGCTCTGGATTGTCAATCTGGCTAAATTATTTGGTTTAGATCCGCTGCCATCTTCTCTACAAGCGCGAATTGTCAGGCCGACGATCGTGATTGGCAATGCCGCCACCACTAGCCTCGGCGATGTCAAAACAATCGGTCTTGTGGTCGATAGCATCGCTGAAATTGAATGGTATAAACCCCACCTCGACCCCAATTTGGCGATCTCAAATCCACTCGATTCCACACTATTACCTTGGATCAAAAGCTATTGGCGATCGGCTACAGGTGAAATACTAGCAGAATTGGATGGCCAAATTCTGATCGATCGTGCAGATCTCCACGCGGATCTCTAATCACCCACTCCCCCACTCCCCCCCTCCCCCCTCATGAAAATTGACAATAAAGAAGCGGAACAAGAACCACAAGCATTAGACAACCTTATAGATCTAGATTCAATTCCAGAGGATTCCTTCTTGTGGGTGGCAGAAGAATCGTCAGCTCTGACAGAACTACGAGCAGCGAATCCGATGATCCAGAGTGGAGAATTGACACCAAATGAAGAGTCTCAATCGAAACCAAAAGTCCAGGGACAACAGCAAACATTGTATCAGCAAATTCTGCTGATCCTCTTACCTTTGGTATTAATTCCCTTTGGGATGAGCGGGTGGATGGTAGTAACAAAGATCGCTCCAGAGCCAGTCAGATCGGGGGAAACTGTCCGTCAATTCCAGCAGCATGACGAATTATGGTGGCAAAGTTTTATAGCATTAATGTCGATCGGGACGCTAAATCTGGGTGCCTCATTGTGGCTAGCGCGTCGCCTTTCGACATCATTCGATCGCATCGCCGCAAAACTGAATGATGCTGCTAATGGCGATTTATTAACAAAACTTGAATATGGTGACAATGCCCAATTTCAAGAGGTAGCAGACAACTTTAATCAACTAGTTACCAATTTTAATCAAACACTGCAACAACAAGGCTTGACAGCACAAGCGAACAATTTATTTGGCAAAGTTGCTTTGATTGCTCAAGAATCTCTCGACCCGATTCGTGCTTATGATATGGGAGTATTGGGGGTGCGAAAACTCCTGAATACCGATCGAGTCACGGTATACCGTTGTGAGCCTGACTGGAGTGGAGTAGTGGTGGCAGAGTCGGTGAAAACTGGCTATAGATCGACACTGACAAACCCGATCGGTCGGATGTATTTTGCCGAATCACCAACAGAATTGGAGCGGTATCAGCAGGGGAAGGGGGTCGTCATCGACGATCTAGATCGAGTCCAACTCAGTCCAGAACGGCGCAAACTCGTCGCCCAATTGCAAGCTCGATCGTGGATGCTATTTCCGATCTTCGCCCACAAACAACTAATTGGCTTATTATCGATCCAAGAATGTAGTGCTATTCGACACTGGGATTCTTCTCGACACTGGGAATCGTGGGAAGTAGATTTTTGTACCCAAACTGCTGAGAGACTGGGATTGGCGGTCGAACAAATCGGCACCTGGACGCAACAGGCGGCGGAGATTCGCCGCACGAATATGTTGTCACAAGCTCTCCAGATTCGCGATGCTCAGGAATTGAGTAGTTTGATCGATCGAGCATTGGATAGCATTCGTCAGGAATTTAATCTCGATCGAGTCATCATCATTAGTTGTACAGATCGAGACAGCGGCACGATCGTCGGCATGTCTCTAAAACCAGGCTGTGTAACGATCGAAGATGAATACCTCAATGATTATATTCTGTCAGAAATCAAGTATGGTGGCGATGCCGCTCGTCAAATCAATAGTATTTACGATCTCGATCGAACTGGGGGACTACTTGCCGAACAGATCGCGCTATTAGAAAATCAACCCGTGCGTGCGAGTATAGTTACACCGATCGTCTTTGAGGGACAATGGATGGGTTTGACGATCGGACACATGGCTGGAGCAAGTAGGGATTGGCAACAGTCAGAGGTTGACAAATTTGCCGTCGTTGCCAATCAAATTGGTTTAGCTCTCCATCAGAGCAAACTTGTCATCGAGCGGGAAAATAACGCGCGCAGATCGCAAATTCTCTCCAACTTCACGCTCCAACTACGGCAATCGCTCCGACGACAAGATATCCTCACGACTGCGGTAGAACTTGTGCGTCAAACAATGGATCTCGATCGAGCCATCGTATTTGAATTAGATGCCAATTTCAATGGCAAAATCATCGCCGAATCAGTTTCGTCAGCAAATTTTTCGATTTTAAATGAGCGGATTGAAGATTGTTGTATCGAGAATGTTGGGTATCAAAATGGGCACATTACCGCCTTTCCTGATATCTATAAAGTCGGCTTGACTGACTGCCATATCCAGATGCTCGAAAAACTCCAAGTGCGAGCAAATTTGGTCGTACCGATTACGATCGATAGTCAATTGTTTGGCTTATTAATCGGCCATCAATGTCAATCCCCCCGCTTCTGGAAACAGGAAGAAATCAATCTGTACAATCAATTGGCGACTCAACTTGCCCTCGCCCTCAATCAATCATTATTAATCGATCAACGAGAAGCCGCCGCCAAACGATCGCAATTACTCTCGGATATTACGCTCAAATTGCGTCAATCCCTCGATCGATCGGCGATCCTCAATCTGGCTCTGCCTGATATCAGAACAGGGTTTGGGCTAAATCGAACGAGCATTTTGAAGCTTGAAGCTGATGGAAGTGGCAAAGTTATTGCCGAATCGATCGATCTACCCGAAAGATCGATTTTAGATGTACCCTTTAGTGTCGAACATTTAGCAGAAATTCGCAAACTAGGTTTCGATCGGGGTAATATAGTCACCGCTGAAGATGTCCATAAACTGGGATTGAGTGAATCTCTCACCACATTTTTGATTGGGATTGGGTTACGAGCGGCGATCTCCGTACCGATTTTGAGTGGTGGTAAATTATTTGGATTATTAACTTGCAGTGTTTGTGATTTTCCACGACCTTGGGAACAACTCGAAGTAGATCTTATCGCCCAAATTGCAACTCAAATTGGTGTCGCCATTGAGCAATCTGAACTAGTTCGTCAACTAGAAATCGCCAATCTTCAACAAGTAGAATACGCCACCAGCCAAAAAATAGCTAGAGAATCACTCCAAACAAATGCTTGGCAAATGCTCTTGCAAATCGATCGGATCAGTCAAGGCGATCTGACAATTCGCGCTCGTGTGACAGATGATGAAATTGGGACGATCGCCGACTCCTACAATTCTACTGTCGAGAGCTTGCGGGGATTGGTGAGTAATGTTCAAAATGTCTCTCAAGAAGTGGTGCTGACCACTCGTCGCAACGAGATTTCCGTCGCCGAACTCTCAGTTGATGCGCTCCAACAAGCCGAAGAAGTAGGTTTAGCCCTAACTCGACTTCAGGATATGTCAGGATCGATCAAACTGGTGGTTAATAATGCCCTAATTGCTGAATCAGCGATGATGGAATCAGCCCAACTCGTGCGAGATGGCGATGCAGCGATGAATCGTACGGTAGAGGGGATTTTGACAATCCGAGATACAGTAGCAGAAACTGCTAAAAAAGTCAAGAGATTGGGGGAGTCTTCCCAGAAAATCTCTAAAGTTGTCAGTCTGATCGGTAACTTTGCCGCTCAAACCAATCTACTCGCCCTCAATGCCAGTATCGAAGCTGCTCGTGCAGGCGAGGAAGGGCGCGGCTTTGCGGTAGTCGCCGAAGAAGTTCGTTCTCTAGCGCGTCAATCTGCCGAAGCCACCGGAGAAATCGAGAAATTGGTTGCCAGTATCCAATCAGAAACTAATGATGTTGTCACCGCAATGGAAGCTGGCACCGAACAAGTGGCGATCGGTACGAAATTGGTAGATGAGACTCGCTCTAGTCTAAACCGCATCGCCGCCACCAGTGCCCAAATCGGTCAACTCGTCGAAGCGATCGCTCAAGCCGCCCTCCTCCAATCGGAAAATTCCACCCAAGTAACTCAAAGTATCGATCGAGTCGCCACCATCGCCAATAAAACCTCTTCCCGCGCCGATAATGTTCAAATCGCCTTCCAAGATCTGCTCAAGCTGGCACGAGAGCTTCAGACTAATATTGGGCAGTTTAAGATTGACTAATTAGAGGGGAGGGGGTGAGGGGGAGAGGG
>JANMEL010000201.1:0-2412 GCA_031376885.1 Chamaesiphon sp. OTE_70b_metabat_96
CACTATTCACTATCCCCTATTCCCTATTCCCTATCCCCTGTTACAATTTGCGATCGGTGGGGGGATTGATTTGGCGATCGGTTTGACTGGCGACGATTCCGGCGGCGATCGATTCTGAGAGTCGATCGAGTGTTTCGTGCCAATTATCGCCTAATGTGGTGGTCAGGCGATCGGCTTGGAATTTGACACTACTAGAAATATCTTCCGCCATTTGAGGAACTGCGGTTGCTGTTTTGCCCAGCAGCTTGCGGGTATCTCGCCCTGTGCGGGGAGCTGTCAACAAGCCAGCTACGACTCCAATTGCCGCGCCAATCAACATCCCACCAATAAATTTATCGTTATTTTTAGCTGACATAGACACTTATTCTTTTGAATTGCGATCGATATCGAATGGGTGCCTAGTGCCGTTGATACTTTGCCATACAGTGACGGTGAGTAACAACGAAATGCCGATCGCCGTTACCACAATTGCCGTGTTATGGGTATCTTGCATCTTCATCGCCACCATATCTGCGGCTAAGGTTGCACCCCACAAAATCATCGCCGATCGACGTTGGGAAAATCCCTGTGCTAATAATCGATGATGAAGGTGATCTTTTCCTGGCGTACTGAGCGGATTGTGCCCAGACAAGAGTCGTTTGATAATCACCTGAGTGGTATCTACAATGGGCACCAACAGCACCATAATCGTCGGAACGATCGAAGCAACAGTCGTCACCTTAACTCCACCCAGGATGCTGGTTGCCGCCAATACATAGCCCAAAAAGTAAGCTCCGGCATCGCCCATAATGATCCGTGATGGATTGTAATTGTACCGCAAAAAGCCCAGAGCCGCACCAGCCAAAGCCGCTGATACCAAAGCAGCCGCCGCTCGATTGGGAAACTGTGAGGAGACAGCCAATAGAGTCATGGCACTGATAAAACTCACTCCGCCAGCCAAACCATCCATCCCATCCATCAAATTGATCGCGTTGGTAATCCCCACAATCCAGAGTACCGTGATCGCCACTGATAAGATTCCATCAATGGGTGCGCCGAAATAAACAATGTTAATTTTGATCCGACAAACTACTAGCAACAATGCTGTGAGAATTTGGACGATCAATCTAAACAGTGGCGGCAAGCTAAATTGATCGTCGATAAAACCAACAATCACTAGCACCGAGCCACCCAATAAAATTGCCAACATTTGCACCTGAACTTTGGCAATGATAATCGGCGAAAGACATCCAGCTAAAATGATCGCGGCAATCACTCCGGCATAAATCGCCAATCCCCCCGCATTTGCTAAGGGTACCTGATTGAGTCGGCGGGCATTGGGTTGATCTGCCCAACCAACTCTGAGCGCGAAAGTCAATAGCTTGGGAATAAATAAGCATGTGACGATCCATGCCAACGCAAAGGTTAGCACAACGGATAACCAGCCGCGCCCATAGGGTTCGACGATCCCGATTGAATTCATGAAACTTTCAAAAGTCATGTAGATGCTGGTTTAGGTCAATCGTGGCGATGATGGTCGTGTGAGCAAGCAATCTGAGTAGAACTCAGGTTGTCGCCTACTGCGATCGGAATGCAATTTTCACATACTCCAAAAAATTCTAGAGTATGATAATAAATTTTAAATTTGTGCAATGACTCCAATCTCTGTTCCAATTGCTCTACCGGACATTCATCGATCGGAATCGACTGTCCGCAGTGCAAGCAGGTAAGATGATGTCTATCTGCTTGCACGCAACTATATAATGATTCCCCAGTTGGGAGCGATCGACCCTGAATACTCCCCTCCAATTTTAAACTCTCCAGGGCACGATACACCGTCGCCAGCCCGACGCTCTGATTGCGACTACGTAGTTCTACATAGATATCTTGGGCAGAAATTCCCCGATCGAATTGCTTCAGGAGTTGTAAAATACGGTCTTGGCTACGGGTGCGATCGGCTTTCATGAAGGGCAGTTAAAAGAATTGGGTGGAAAGATCGGATTGAGACCCCAATGACAGCCAGTGTTGGGTCTAGTTTACAATTAGTAGCGGTCGATCTAAAAGTTCGATCGTCACATCTGACTTAATTATCGCAAACTTGAGGGATTCCATTGAACCAAAAATATCAGGCTCGCATTTACGTTACACTTCGCCCATCGGTGCTCGATCCCGCAGGCACGGCTGTACAGTCGGGTTTGGAGCATATGGGCTACTCTGATGTCGAAAGTGTCCGCATCGGCAAATATATCGAAGTCAATCTCAACGCCACCGACAAAGCCCATGCACATACCCAATTAGACGAAATGTGCGATCGACTTTTTGCCAACCCCACCATCGAAAATTATCGAATTGAGCTACAGGATAGGGAATAGGGGATAGGGGATAGGGAATAGGGAATAGGGAATAGGGAATAGGGGGTAGGAAAAAATCTAA
>JANMEL010000137.1:0-4060 GCA_031376885.1 Chamaesiphon sp. OTE_70b_metabat_96
TCGATACTTCACTGGCGATAACTAACGCTGTTTTATGAAGCTGATAATCAAAGTTCTCCTGAATGAGCTTTTTAGTAGTAGTGACAATCTGAGTAGCTTCGATCTGAAAATCTTTATTTTTTTGCTTGTTATTATCTAAAACACCGAGAAATCCTTTTTTCTCCTCGATGTCTTGGAGGCGACGCTCGGCATTCCGCCATTGAGTATCGAGATCTTCTTGGCTAGATAAACCACCTTTGTTTTGGATATAATCTTCCAGCCCACGTTGATATTCATTAATATGCGTCAAGATTGCTTCGAGCCAACCACGGGCACTATTGAGCGAGAATTCAGGATGAGATGGCGTGAGTAGTTCGCCGAAAAAGTGACCGATATCATTTCTGAGGAGATTGCTAAGTTGGGGTTGAGTTTTTTGAATGCGGGTTAACCACGCACCGCGAATATCATCAGTTTCTCCAGGCTGAACTTTCCGAAATTGAGCGCGAGTATCACTGCGGAGTTGTTGGAGTAATTGCGATCGATCTGTGGCTGTTTTCACCATCGCAATTTCCTGTTCGATTTTGCTATTCCAAGTCTTCAGAGCTTGCGCGAATGTTTTGCCATTATCTTGTACCATGCCTTGTAGACGGTGGGGAAATTCTCGATCGATACTAGAGTCACCCCACTTTGATAAAAAGCGATTTAATAACAGCCCAGGATCTGGACTTTGCCCGATCCCTCGGAGCCAAAAATTAATCAATCGCCGACTCACATTAGTCAAAGCCATTTGCACAATTCGATCTTGGGGTGAATAGATCTTGGCTAATCCAAACGTCAGATATCGTTGGACATTTCGGCGAGGATGATTGTCTAGACGAGTGAGTTTATCTTTGAAATTGTCCTTCTGGCTTTTAATTACCGAAGTCAATTCATCGCCAAAGTCGAGGAAAATTTTGTGAGCGACGACATTACAGAGCTTATTTTTATCCAGAATCCGATAATCTGTCGCTGTGCGATTGGAAAGTATGTAAGTAAAATCAAACGGCGGGCGATCTTCATCTACCGAAACTAGCTGCTGAGGATCGTAAGTGGCTTTGAAGCGAGTATTACTAGCCGCATAGTGATTTAGCTCTTTTAATGCTGCATAAACATTGGCATTCATGCTCGGAGTATCGCCATAAAGTTCGGGGCTAATCACCCAATAGCCGACTAATTTATTCTCAATATCACCATAAGCATGACGCAGCGCATATGCCACATCCAAAAACATCCCGCTACCAGTGCCACCACAGAGCGAACCAACGACAAAAATGTTCAAACCAGGCTCGACACTAAATCCCCGCCCTAGCATGGCTTGCTCGTGCCCTCTGGTGCGATTTTCGGCAGTCTCGATCGCGGCTTTAATTTTGCGATAGTTATGAAAGAAAGATAATCTACCGACTGGGCGAATCCCGCCAGCACCATCTTCGATCGCCGTAACATTCCGAATCAATTGCGGTGGCAACCAACTTCTAATATGATCGTAAGGACTTTGACGATCGAATTCCCCCTGATCCTCCAATCCACCAATTAATTGGTCGATTTCTTGACTACTCATCGTCGCAATAACTCGCTCCGCAGGTGTAAACAAAATATTTTCACCCCGATAACTGCTTCCCGTGCTCAAACCAGAAAGATCCCCCGCACCTTTGTCAGCATCAATATGGACAAAACTCACGACTGGCAAAGCATCTAGACTTTTATATCGATCGATAATCAACCGCCGAATCTGCATCAGCACATCGCGCCCAGTGCCGCCTAAGCCGATTAAAAGAGTTCTCTGGATAGTAGACATGGTAGATTTGCCGATTAATTGATAGTGATGGTTAGTGCCAATTCGCGAGACTCATGGGGATAATTGAGCCGAATATATCTACCTGTGAGGATTTGACGTTGAGTGACTTCACTATCTTGGTAATGAATCGGTAGCTCACCACTCGGCTCTAACCACAACTTATTGCCCTCTCGCCGCAGATAGCCACGAATATCTTGCCCCCGACATTCGATATCGCTGCCAATTCCCAGCCTTTGGCGGTTGCGAAGATAACAAATCTGTTGCTCAGAGTCGCTCTCATCGCCAATAGTCAGCTTCCAGGATTGCTGGAGACTGCGCCAATGTCTAAACCACCAGATGCCACCTGCTAGTGTTGTTAATATGCCCAAACAACTTAGTAAAACGGGCAACCAAAGCTGTTGGAGTAAATAACCATTAATCAGGCAAGTTTCTTGCCCACCTGGGGCTGGAGTGCAAAATTCCTGCACTGTGGGCGATATATCGATGACACTTAGGTTGTAGTTGCCGATTTTTTGCGATCGCATTTGCAACGGTAAAGCATTGAGCCATTCTTGTCGCTCTTTACTTGCGGCTGAATTTTGCTGCCGATAAGGGCTATTGGTTGGAGTCTCTACCCAGATATTTGAAGCGATACCTGGTTTGGTTAATAGTGGTGCATCTGTCAGCCAGACTACTGACTGAGAGCGAATATTTTTATTAGTCGTGAGCCGACATTGATTTAACTGAGCTAAACCTTTGTAAATTGTAGCTTCAGCAATCTGAATATCGGTATTCTGGAGCGTATTATTGGCAGTGAGTGGTAATGTCTGGAGAATGCGCTCGATATCTGCTGGCTCACCCTGAAATGGAATAGCCGCACCTGGGGATAAGCAATCTACCTGGGGTTGCAGCGGATTGACTATCGAGGCAAAGGGAACCACATATACCGAGTCACCAGGGTGTAAACTATCCTGAATAATTTGCTTGAGACGCAACCGCCCTTCATCATTTAATCGTACACTTCCGGTAAGATCGATCGCCAGTACAACATCTCGCCCTTGCCAGCTCGATGTCAGATCTAAACCTGTTTTTTGCCAGTCAGAGAGCGGTTGACGACTCGGTACAACTTTTGAGCAGCTTGAATTCAAGGGAACTAGTTTGGGTAGATCTGATATATCTATAGTTCCCTGTCATGTAGTCGATTCGATCGCGACGTACAATAAAATAATTTGTTAGAATTACGCTACATCCCCGACTTCTTTGAGAAGTCGGGGATGTGTCTCTCGTGCTTGGCAATATTCTCAAGTGGGAGAACCTAATACTACCCGCAACCTGTCGCGCCAAGTTTTCGCGATCGATAAATCTCTAAATATTTTATACCACTCATACAAGGCAATTTTGAAGGGATTCTGAGAATTGAGTTGATGTGTCAAGCCATAAGTAATCGCTCGATTAGGTTTCTCTATTGTCAATGTGCCAAATAATCGATCGAAGATAATTAAGACACCGCCATAATTGCAGTCGATATATTCAGGCGTGGAGGCATGATGAACGCGATGATGTGAAGGGGTATTGAAGATCGATTCTAAAATACCCAATTTAGGAATTAACTCAGTGTGAATCCAGAATTGATATATTAAGCTAAATGATAAACCGATCGCGATCGCGATCGGATGAAATCCCAACCAACTCAATGGCATGAAAAAAATTATATTTCCTGATATCAAACCCGTCCAACTTAGACGATAAGCTGCTGATATATTAAAATATGTAGAAGAGTGATGAACTGCATGACTCGCCCAAAACCAGCGAATTTTGTGAGTAGAACGATGATACCAATAATAACAAAATTCGATCGAGATAAATAATAATGGAATGCTCCACCATCGATCGAGCGGAATTGTCCATAACCGATATTGCCAAGCAAAGAATAACATTCCAGTTGACAGGGACGCAAATGAAATTTGAGTGAGATGATGAACAATGAAAATCGCTAGTGAAGCAAGACTTTCTCGCCAATGGTAAATTTTGCTCGCTCTATTCTTATTTGCCAATAGCTCGATTGCCGTCGCGATCGCAAAAACTGGATACAATAAATATATAAATTCGTATCGCATAATACTGACTAAATTAGTTGTTGATAAGATAATAAATGTGAGGTAGCTGACGATCTAGTCACCTCACTGCTACGCATAGATCTTTACATATTAGCTGGGTTGCGGTTTTCACTCCGTAGGGGCAATTCATGAATTGCCCCTACGGAGTGAA
>JANMEL010000148.1:0-7541 GCA_031376885.1 Chamaesiphon sp. OTE_70b_metabat_96
ATAACGACTAGGTGAAGGTATTATAGCAACCGCCAGGGCGGTTAGGACAGATGCAAACGCTTCCGCTCTGGCGGAGGCTACGCCAACAAACCATTATTGCGTCAGCTTTTCCAAGCTGACCCCTGTCCTCTGACCTCTGACCCCTGCTATACCACCGCAATATCTGGCTCTGGTTCGGAATCATTCGGTAAAGTAATTGGGTGAGCTTCTCTTACCTTTGCTCTATTTCCCATTAACTGTTTGAGATAATCTACCGCATCACCGCAATATACGGCATGGAACATTCCTTCTGGTGACATTTCGACGATATTCCCTAATAATAACTCTACCCTGCGATCGGTTAATATGCCTGTATTCACGAGTTCATGATACTGCTCGATCGTCCATTTAGCAATAGTTATACTCATCGATCTCCTGTTGACTTTATCTCTAAGACTTTACCTAAAGCATTGCGGGGAATTTTATCTACCTGAATCCACGATTTGGGCAGCTTATATTTACTAATTTTTCCGACGATCGATCCCTTCAATACCTCCACAGCTAGATCCAAATCTTTGGGTACATATATCGCCGTCACGACTTGACCCCAATATCGATCGGGCACCCCGATTACCCATACATCTTCAACCAATCCAGTTGCTATAATTGCATTGACAACTTCGATCGGATAAATATTTTCGCCACCACTAATAATTTTGTCACTACTACGACCGATAATAGTTAAATATCCTTGTTCGTCGATCGATCCTAGATCGTCAGGCTCGAAATAGTCCGGTTTATCTAGATCTGGAAAGTAACCGAACATCAATGATTTAGCTTTAATTGCGATCGATCCAATTCCATCATTTCCAGTGGAGACTAGATCGATTCGAGCATGGGGCAAAACTCGCCCACAACTATTATTACCTGCCAAAAATTCCGCAGGTTTGAGACTAGCAATCTGGGATCCAGTTTCCGTCATCCCATATGTTAATGCCAAAGGTAATTGGATCGATCGAGCTAATGTTAATAACTCTAGATTAGGTGGCGCACCTCCGAGTAAAATAGTCTTGAATTGCAACAACCACAGTGGATGCAAAGCTAATATCTTCTCTAGTTGAGTGGGAACAAGTGAAATAAAACAATTGGCAGGAATATAACTAGGCGGATGTTCGCAAAGCTGATGAAAATCCACGATCGATAAATTACCACCAGTCAATAGCGATCGCATCAATTGCATCAATCCACTAACATGGTACAATGGTAACGTGCAAACCGAACTAATTGCCCCTCCCCCATAAAACTCCTGAAATCCCCACACCGATGCACTCAGAGTTTCCCAACTATGAGCGACAAATTTGACCTTTCCCGATGAACCACCTGTCGGAATCATCAGTAGATTCTGGTGAAATTCTCGATCTATCCGCGCAGTCAAATCGGCAACTTGAGCTAATTCGATCGCACCCCATTGCGGATTTGCCAAAAAGATTGGTATGCCCAATCTCAACCCCGCCATTAATAAAGCGATAAATTCCACTTTGTCTGTAGTCGCGATCGAGATAAAATTGGGTTGAGCGATCGTCAATTGCGCCAACATTCGATCGGCTAAATCAATTATCTCTTCACCATCACGATTAACCAACCATCCAGACTTTAATCGATCGACAAATAATCGATAAATAGACTCAGCAGAATTCAATCGAGCACCTTTCACACCGATCCCAACTCCTAAAGCGAAAAAAAAATTACCTCGACTACGTACTTACACGATTGTAGAAGAGGGAATAGGAGATATAAAGTTGAGTAAACGAGATATAGAGGTGTAGAAAAAGCAATAGAACAGCAGGCAACTGACTAATCAGCGTCTTGACCGACTACCTGGGGTAAACCCATGCTGTAATTTAACACCCTACTGTCAAGATTGTACCCGATCTGGCCACTTTGGAGAAGCGATCTGACAAAATGTTCGAGATCCGATCCAATTCGACGTAGATTATATTCGGTCAAATCCGCACCGCTATAAGATTCAACTAGCTTGTCAAATTGTCCATATACCTTGCGAAGAGAGTCTTCATTCCAGACGAGTTCATTATCTGGATCTACATCCAAAGTTAGAGCTTGCTCGCTGGGAACTAGGTCATTTTTCTTGATTTCAGCAGTGTAGATATGAATGTGTCGAGTTGTAGATTTTAATAACATCACGGGAATTGGGAGAGGGGGAGGGGGGGAGAGGAGGAGAGGGGGGGATGAGTGAGGTTCAAAAATTAAAAATCATACATTGAATCAGCAACACCAAATTTTAAATATTCATTGATGTATCATACTAAAACTATGACTCACCCTTAATAGCCTAACACCACTCTAACATCCTCAGTCTCCCCCAGTCCCCCCCTCTCCCAGTCCCCCCCTCTCCCCCTCTCCCTCTCCCCTACCGCTCCTCTTTCCGAAACTCACTCGGAGGCATCCGCATCGGTGCATCAGGATTCCAGATCCCTTCACCTGTGATTCGAGCGTATTGACTGGCACGACTAAGCCTGTCGCGATATTTATTTCCGCCGATCGGACTTAAACTATTACTGCTAGCCAAAACATAGCCATCTTTGACAAGTTCTTCATTGAGCAATCGACCATTTTTCCACAAATGGACAAACTTCCGCCCAAACTTGTCTGTCTCCACCCCCTCAAATTCGACGTTTACACGGTCTTGAGCTGGCATCCCGACACTTGACTCCAATCTCTGTTTTGCAGCCTTTCCCCAGGGTTCTTGGGCCAAATCAGGGGCATCAATGCCGATTAGTCTACCTGCTTGAATTACTGGAGGATGTTGAGAGCGATCGATCAATTCCACTGATTGCCCACTCAGAACCCGCCCAATTTGGAAGATTTGGAAGCTGGGAGGAGGTGCTGAGGCTTGACAGCTAGCCAGTAAAATCGATCCAGATATTTTCAACCAGATTTCGGGGGTGAAGCGTTTGAGCATGAAATTAAGAACTTAGCCTTCATCGAGTGGAAGCCCGTATTTAATCTTGCCCTTGCCAAAATACTGTCCAAACTGAAGCTGATAAACCTCATCTTCGTCTTGAGTTTCGACTTCTAGATCCGAACCAGCATAACTGACACAGAGCAAGGCATAACCTTGGCTTTGGAGTTGGGGGGATAATCCCATTGCCTCTGGTTGATATAGTTCCCCAGATTTGACTCGAACTGCACATGCGGTACAAGCTCCATTTCGACAGGAGAAGGGTAGATCTATGCCTTGATACTCTGCGCTGTGCAGGATGTATCGATCTTCAGCCACGCTAATTTGATAGTGTCGATTGTTTTTGCGATCGTGGATTTTGACTTGATAGTTGCGTGTCATGGGGAGGGGGGGGAAGGGGTAGAAATAATCGGCGAAATCTAGCAAATCCGCGATATTTCTATTATGAGTTGACAGGTTGGCAAAGTCTAGGTTATGGTAGTAAAGCGCATTTTTGGGCTTTTGGCTTGGAGAAGTGGCCGAGTGGTCGATGGCGCAGCATTGGAAATGCTGTGTAGGGCAACTTACCGTGGGTTCGAATCCCACCTTCTCCGTTAGGTTCAAAAAAATTAAATCGGGCACAAACTTAGTTTAAGTTTGTGCCCGATTTGGGTTGGAGCTGAATTTGAAACCAAAAGTTAGACCAACTTCATCGCCGCAAACACTCTTTTCCACCACATGTGCAGCGGAAAATAAATTAGTGGCATCCATAAAGCACTAAGCACAGCGGCAATTAGCATGACGATCGCTCGATCGATCCAGAGATAATTAAAACTATCAAAACCAATATCCAACGGCTGATTGCTGGCACTGCTGAACAAATATTGGAAGCCCAACACCAATTCACAGACAATCGCGAGCAAGAAAGCCGCGACACTAGCCGGAATCGGTTCATCTTCGATATATCGATTTTTTTCTAACCAGACTGTCAACACCCCCACTGTGGTAAGACTCAACACATGACTAGGAATAGTACCCAGGGGAATTGCATCTGGAAAAGTCATCCGATCTTGAATTAGCCCCAAGACAATTCCCGCCGTAGCTGCGTGCATCATGGATCTACGCAAACTCCACACAACCATCCACATTACCAGCCAACTAGGGCCTACTCCCAAAATTTCCATCCCCGGAAAGCGGGTAGACGATAATACTAGACACAAACCTGCCGAAATGACGATCGCCACTGCATTGAGCACATTACGGGCAAAGGGATGTAAATTGGCAACATTCATCATGATCGATTATCAATTAATTTAATTACCGCGTCGTTTTGGTGAAATCGGGGCAGCGTCTCCGCTTATCGGTGGTAGAGCATTTTCTGGGGTAGCTTTTGGATTGTGGGGATGTACTGTCACCCACTCCAGATAGCCCAGCGGTGCGGTAAATTCGACAATTGCCTCTGGTGCCGGAGACTTGTTGAGATTGATCTCCACTACTCTGCCTACTGCCAATCCAGTTGGAAACAACTGACTCACCGCCGAAGTAGAAACAATATCACCCTTTTTGACATCGGGGCGTTTGTCAAAAAATTGTAGCACCGATCGATCGGCGCGAGTTCCAGCGAGAATTCCCATATTGCGAGTTCGCCCAACGATCGCGCCAATCCGACTATTGGGGTCGCTAACTAATAAAACTCTGCTAGTGTGGCTAGAAACACTCACCACTCGACCGACGATACCGCCAATTCCAACGACAATGTGATCGATCGCTACCCCATCAACTTTGCCACGACCGATCGTAATCTGTTGCCACCAGTTATCAGCACTGCGAAGAATAACAGGAGCTAGTAAGCCTTTAGTTGGCACTGTGGCACTATAACTAGCGATTTGCTTGAGCTGTTGATTTTGACTTCTCAACTCTTGTAGCTCATCCTGTAGTTGTCGAACTTGAGCAGTTTTGAGATAATCCATCTGGGGGGATTGAGGCTGAAATGGATAAGAGATAAAATTGTAAAATTCAGCCACAGCCGCGCCTTGTGTTTGCAACAGCCAGTATGTACCACCAATAACAACTCCGAATCCTGCCAATTTTAGCGCGTTCTTATCCCACCAGCGGCTTAGAGTAGACATTTTTAATCTTTTAAATTAGATCGATTGATTGTGATTGTAATGCTGTAACTCCTTGGTACTTATCGGAGCATCTACATCTGTCCTAACCGCTCTGGCGATTGCCAGATCGAGCAGAGAGTAAAGTAGCGATGCGCTCAGACAGTGGTTCGCCATCGCTACTTTTTTCATAGTATCGATCGTGCGGATTTGCCAAAGGCTGAGGCTGCGCGATCGACAACAGATGACTACAGACTGCGAGAACGTCCGGTAAAGACCCGTTCTAACTGCTTGAAGTTTTCGAGGACTTTCCCAGTCCCCAAAACGACGCAGGTGAGCGGATCGTTGGCGATGTGAGTCACGATTCCGGTTTCATGACTGATGAGTGTGTCGATCCCGCGTAAGAGCGCGCCACCTCCAGCTAGCATGATCCCGCGATCGATAATGTCGGATGCTAATTCGGGCGGAGTCCGCTCTAGCGTCCGTTTTACAGCCTCAATAATCACTGAGAGAGGCTCTGACATACTCTCCCTAATTTCGGGGCCTTTAATCGTTACTGTCCGAGGTAGACCGGAAAGGAGATGTAATCCCCGTACTTCCATAGCGATGTCATGATCCTCTGGAGTCGGATAAGCAGACCCAATTTGGATTTTGATATCCTCTGCTGTTCTTTCCCCAATTACCAAGTTGTGAACTTTCTTCATGTAGCTGACGATCGATTCACTCAGTTCGTCTCCAGCAATCCGTACGGATTCACTGATGACAGAGCCTTGTAAACTGAGTACAGCAACTTCAGTAGTACCCCCACCAATATCGATAATCATGTTCCCAGTGGGTTCAGCCACAGGCAATCCCGCGCCAATTGCCGCAGCAACAGGTTCGTCGATCAGAAATACTTCACTCGCACCCGCTTGGAGTGCTGCGTCCATTACTGCACGTCGTTCTACCGCAGTTACACCACTGGGAATCCCAATGACGATCCTTGGTCTAACAACATTACTGCCTTCATTGGCACGTTGAATGAAATGTTTTAACATGACTTCGGCTGTATCGAAGTCGGCGATCACACCATCGCGGAGGGGGCGCAGCGCAATGACATCGCCGGGGGTTCTCCCCAACATTTTTTTGGCATCTGCGCCCACGGCGATTGGCGTTTTTGTCTTTGTATCCATCGCCACCACCGAGGGTTCTGCTAAAACAATACCTTTGCCAGTTACATACACTAATGTATTGGCAGTTCCCAGGTCCATACCCATATCTCTGGATAAGGAAAAGCGATTGAAAAAACCCACGCGCTTCTTTGCCCCCAAATTTTAATAACGATCGGTTGAATATGTAGTTGACTATCGTTGATTGATGTACACTGTACTCATTGTTCCCTGGTGGCGATCGAAGATTCAAATCGCATGGTACCAACTTTGGTTATACATTATTTTCACTCAAGCCCTACGAGGTGAATCTTATTACCTTTTGTCTCGTTAGTCTAGTCATAATTATCGATTGATTAGACGAATTGCTCAGACAACAAGGATTTGTGTGTTAATCAACTTGGTTTATAGCAGGATCGGGCCAGATTAGCAAATACTTTGGGGTCGATCGGCTCTATGATGGTTGATAGGCATGGCTAATAGCTAAATTTTTTGGCTCCAAGGTTTTGGTATCCATATTTACATTTTATTCGGATAATTCCACTTCCACAGTTTAATTCTCAACATGAAATAAATTGCTGTTACGTAGATCGCTGATTTGGCGACCAAAGTTACGACATTTAGGATCGGTTTTTCGGCTGAAATCAGCTCTCTAATTCAGCCGAATTGATGGAATAGAAGGGTCTAGCCCGATCGGTGCATACTTCGATCGCCATTTTGAGGTAGAATAAGATCGAAGTACATAACTACTATTTCGACCATGAGCATTAATACCGTCCATCTAGTCGGTCGAGTCGGTGGAGATCCAGAACTAAAATGGTTTGAGGGTTCTGGAAAATGTGTCTGTAACCTCACCTTAGCCGTCAATCGTCGCAGTAAAAATAACGATCAGCCTGATTGGTTTAATCTCAAAATCTGGGGGAAAACTGGCGAAGTAGCTAATAACTACGCAAAAAAAGGATCCCAAATCGGGATTGTCGGTTCTCTGGAAATCGAAACTTGGACAGACAGAGCCACAGGCACTACTCGCTCTCGCCCTGTAATCAAAGTTGATAGTCTCGATCTTCTCGGCTCCAAGCGCGATAATGCTGAAGCGATGCCGGATTACATGTAAGGGGATAGGGGATAGGGGATAGGGGATAGGGGGATAGGGGATAGGGGATAGGGGGATAGAATCCGTTTGAGTTGGTGCGTAGTTTGTTTACCCCTCCCCAGCCCTCCCCTTGCCAAGGGGAGGGAGCAAGAGCTATTCCCTATCCCCTATCCCCTATTCCCTATTCCCTATTCCCTATTCCCTATTCCCTATTCCCTATTCCCTATTCCCTATTCCCTATTCCCTATTCCCTATTC
>JANMEL010000150.1:0-5942 GCA_031376885.1 Chamaesiphon sp. OTE_70b_metabat_96
AGATTACAGCTAGCAAAGTCAGCCTGATTCGTCGCTCGAATGGTTTGATTGTTGCTTAGTGTTTAGCGCAGACTGCTTAACTGACGTTTGCGCCTGTAAAGCCGTGCTGAAGCACGGGGTTTCTACCCAATTTCCTGATGAAAATCGATCGTCCTTTAGCAAGATTCGTCTGTGCTGGACTTGTTGTTGGAGCCAGTCTTAGCCACAACATACCTAGTGATGCTGCTCAGAAATCCGACAAATCCGTGGTAATCCCCACTAGTGGCAAACTATTAAAGCTTGTCAATGGAGACTTAATGTGCTATGTGGATCTAGTCGATGCCCGTGGGAAGAAATATCATAGTCTTGGAGCTAACTTTGAAATCTGTAACCAGACTAAGTTGTTGAACAAGCGGGTAAAATTGACTTACAAGTGGGTTAGTGTAAGCGATTGTCAGGGGATTGAACCCTGCGGCAAAAGTCGATTAGCATACCTCATTTCGACGATGAGAGTAAATTAATTAATAATTAATAATTAATAATTAATAATTGAGTCGAACAATCGTAGGTTGGGTTAAGCTTGAGCGCAACCCAACCTACCAACCTCGCTACGATCGAGGATTTGCACCTAACGATCGGGTCGATCGGTGTTGGGGATCTGAATTCTGGGTGTTGGATTCGGGCGAATGGATTCTAGCTTCGATGTTTGGTTGCTCTGGCGAGAGATCGATTGTACCGATCGCCGCAGCAGCACCGATCGATCCAAAGATCAATACAATTAATACTGCTAATACTTTACGATTGAATAGTCGATCGAGCGTCGAATTTGCTCCGACGCTGGGGTTCTCAGCTCCAGCCATGAGTGGTTGTAGATCTTTGAGGACTAATCCTGTAGACTGATAGCGATCGGTCAGAGCAAATTGTGTCATCCGATCGAGAATTGAAGCTAATTCATCGCTTGTCGTCGCCAAATCACGCCAGCGCAATTCTTGCGCCTCATTTCTGGCTAGATGTAGTGGATATTGCCCCGTGAGAAACTGAATTGCGCTCATTCCCAAGGCATAAATATCGCTACTACAAGTAGCCATCCGATCGATCTGCTCGGGAGGTTGATAGCCAGGAGTACCGATGACAGTCTTATTTGCAGATTTTCTAGTTTGGATGACTGCTGGGGATTCGTCATCCAAATCCAGCAAGAGTTGCATTTGTGTCTCGGCGGGATTTAGGCTGGTTGGTGGCTCATCTAGATCCATCAGGATGGGTAAATCATCATCTAGCTCCAGCAGCATTAGGGGTTCGTTAGTTAGATCTAGCACCGCACCAAAATCGATTAGGCACAACTCGCCAGAATCCCAGCGGCGGATAATATTAGCAGGCTTGATATCGCGGTGGATTGCTTGTCGATCGTGGATGTATCCCAGCACATCGAGCATTTGTGCCAAAAAGTGGATTACCTTCGCTTCACTCCATTGATGAGAGATCGTAAATTCTTGACTGAGATCGTCACCAAGGATAAACTCTTGAACTAGATAAAAATCGCCCTGATGCTCGAAATACTCGATCGCTCTAGGAATCTGCGGATGCTCGAATCGACTCAAGACTGCCGCTTCCTGACGAAATAAATCCAAGGCGCGGGGATGCTCGACTCTGGGGCGCAACTGCTTGAGCACACACTGAGGTTCGCCTGGAGCGGTCAGATTCTTGGCTAGATAGGTGTGAGCAAAGCCGCCTTTACCAATCCGTTTGATGATTTGATATCGACCATCGACGATAATATCCATGAGCTGGGAGCTTGCATGAGTTGCAATAAACCTACAGCTTAATATCGGTTAAATGGTCGGACAGAGTTGTATCACAAGATACATTTTGCGATCTAAAATACATCGCTTCCTGCTCTGATGAGGTACGCTTGCGATCGCTATTAGATCTCCGACTTCTCCTCTAATGGCTAAAGTCGAGTCGGAGAAGTCGGGGATCTGGGGTAATTCTAGAAAGTCGATTCTAAGTTCGATCGATTGTTCACTTGTGCGGTCGTAATGCCCTCACAAGTGCGGCCGATTAGTCCGTTGAGGACTTTGCCTGGGCCGACTTCGATCGAGTGTTCCACGCCCATTTTAGCTAGCTCTAGAGATATTTCTAGCCAGCGGACAGATCCGGTAATTTGGCGATCGAGATTGGCTTTTAATTTGGTGCCATTAGTTTCCGCGATCGGTGACACATTTGACAAGACGGGAATTTGAGCATCGGCGAAAGTCACCGGAGCTAAGAGTTGGCTAAATTCCACGGCGGCTGTCGCCATCAGGGGCGAATGAAACGCTCCCGAAACATTTAGCGGAATGGCGCGTTTGACTTTGATTTTGGTCAATAATTCGGCGACACCTTCCGCCGTACCCGAAATCACCACTTGGGCGATGCTATTATCATTAGCCAAAACTACGCCCTCAGTTTCGGCAATAGCGGTAGTGAGTTGGTCGCGATCGAACCCCAGCAACGCCGTCATCTTACCACCCGAAACCCGATCCATCAACTCCGCTCGACCTTTGACCAATTGCAATCCAGTTTCAAAGTCAAATACTTCCGCCGCATATAGGGCGACATATTCGCCCAAACTATGCCCAGCAACGACATCGGCTGTCAATCCTTGCCCTTTGAGCAAGTCAACTAAGATACATTCAACAACATATAAACAAGGCTGTGTAAATCGAGTCGAGTTGAGTTTTGCATCATCATTTTGACAGACTTCGGCCACCGACCAACCGAGAATTTCGGTAGCTCGATCGAATGTTGCTTTAGCTGTATCTATTGCTAATAAATCTACTCCCATCCCTAATACTTGAGAACCTTGACCCGGAAATACCCACGCTGTTTTCATTGTTATATTGATATTTTACTTTGTTCCCAATTTACACCAATTTATTTAGTCGTCTGTTCTTTTGTCAAATGCGGGGATTCGTCGATCCAATCTACGTTGATTCAGATCTTCATCAAATCTCTTGGAGAGACTTTCCGATCGTTCAAGACTCAGATCGTCGAGATGATTTCTGAGGATACTAAAACCTTTGCGGATTTCGATCGCGATGGTTCCTTCAATACTATCGACTCGTTCGCGAAGAGCTGTCATATCTTCACGCATCGAATTTAGATCTTGTTGCATCGCTTCAGTTTTTTTTGTGCTTTGGCGGACAAATTCCTGTAAGTCGGTAATTTGAGTTTCTAGATGATTGAATCGTTCGTCTGTCATGGTTTCAGTATTTTTAGATAATATATCGAATAGAAATTTTAGCCCCATTTCAATATTGCTGCCCCCCAACTTAACCCAGCTCCAAAACCGGAAGTTGCGATCGTATCACCGGATTTAATCTTACCAGATCTGACTGCTTCATTGAGGGCGATCGGAATCGAAGCCGCAGAAGTATTCCCATAGTCAGCGACATTACTAATCACTTTTTCGGGAGCAATATTTAACCGCACAGCCACAGCATCCATAATTCGTTGATTAGCTTGATGGAGAATCAACCAATCGATATCAGCACTAGTAAGATTAGCTTGATGAATTACTTTATCGATCGCTTCTGGAACTCGATCGATCGCAAACCGATAAACTTCCTTCCCATTCATTGTCACGTACTGATACTTACCTTGAGTCACCATTACCCCAGGTACCAAGTCTTGCAATTCGGGCTGAAAAGCTAGATTCAAACAGCCATTTTTGCTACCATCACTCCTGATTTCAAAACTGAGTAGATCGTCTTTTTCCTCACAACCCTGCATCAAAATCGCCCCCGCACCATCACCAAACAAAACACAGGTATTCCGATCTTCCCAATTCACCCACCGCGACAAAAAATCGCCGCCAATTACCAACACATTCCGAAAAGTCCCCGTGCGTAAATACTGAGCGGCCGTAACTACACCAAATACAAAACCCGAACAAGCCGCCGTCATATCAAAAGCCACCGCATTTATCGCGCCCAACTGCGCCTGAATCTTACAAGCACTCCCAAATAAGTCTTCCGTGCTAGAAGTAGCCAAAATAATCAGATCTACGTCAGTTGCCAATACTCCCGCCATCTCCAGAGCCTGTCTAGCCGCTTCGCTAGCCAATCCCGCTAGAGATTCCGCAGCATCCGCAATCCGTCGTTGTCTGATCCCCGTGCGACTGGAAATCCACTCATCAGAAGTATCCACTATTTGGGCGAGAGTATCATTGGGTACTATCGTCTTGGGAGCAGCCGCACCGCAGCCAGTGAATGTGACTCCGATTGATGAGTGATTTGATGGCATAGAGGGGAGAGGGGGACGGGGGGACGGGGGGACGGGGGGACGGGGGGACGGGGCGCGGTTGGCGTAGCCTGTGCTTTGCACTTACTGACTGGGGGACTGGGGGCGGTGAGTCAGTAGTAGGGTGGGCAATGCCCACCATCTAGTAGCATTGCCCACCATCTAGATATATATAGCCCATAATCTACGTCTGGTAAGATTTTAGTCGTAACTGAGAGCCTCTGTTCGAGAATCGATTACTGAATAGTTTCAGTGGTGGCGATTGGCGAAGGCAGGTTTTCAACCAATGAGTCTGCTTGCAATACTTTGTCGCGAGTTTGGGATTGAATCCGATCGATTACATTATTGTCGATCGCATTTTTGGCAGAGCGAATGGCATTGGCGATCGATACCGCATCCGAACTACCATGACTGATGATACAAACCCCCGCCACGCCCAGCAATAAACCGCCCCCATGTTCGGCTGCGTCAATTCGCTGCTTGAGCCGCTTGAGATTGGGTTTGAGGAATGCTGTCCCCAATTTGCCATGTAGACCCCTTGGTAGCTCTTCTTTGAGCATCTGAACGACAATATCGCCCACTGCTTCGGCAAACTTGAGCAAGATATTACCGACAAATCCGTCGCAGACAATCACATCGAAATTACCAGAAAGTACATCTCGCCCTTCGGCATTCCCCACGAAACAGATATTCTGATTCTGTTGGAGAATTTCGTGAGCTTTCAAGGCGACTTCATTACCTTTGGACTCTTCCTCGCCGATATTGAGCAGCCCAACTTTAGGCGCATCAACACCCAGCACATACTGACTATAGACAGCACCCATCACCGCAAACTGTTCGAGATATTTGGGGCGACAATCGACATTGGCACCTACATCTAAAATCACAACAGACCGATCTGCCCTATTAGTAGGAAATATAGCAGCAATTGCGGGTCTGTCAATTCCCTTGATTCGCCCCAATCTGAGCAACGCCGCAGCCATCGCCGCGCCTGAGTGCCCAGCCGACACTACCCCATCTGCTTTTCCATCTTTGACTAGTTGCATCGATACATTAATCGAAGCCTTGGGTTTGCGCCGAAGAGCACCCAAGGGTTCCTCGTGCATCTCAATTGTCCCCTCAGCGGGAACGATTTCCAATTTGGGGGGATTTGGATGTGTATTTAGACAAGCCTGAATTTGCTCAGGATCGCCTACCAATATGACATCTACGTCTGCTAATTCTGTTTGGGCGATTATCGCCCCCGCGACGATGGCGGCGGGCGCATCATCCCCACCCATAGCGTCAAGTGCGATGCGTGCGCGAGTTGAAGCCATTGCTGCCACTAATAGAAACCATCAGAATTTTAGCAGAAGATGCACGCTTTGCGCTGGTCGATCTGGTAAATTCTCTACTGGCGATACATTTTATGAGCAGAGATTGCACTTTGTAGACAACCGCTGTGGGGGTGTTGATAGCTGGGTTGGGCGAATATGTTAAAATTGGAGCATGATTCGATCGCGATAAATATGGTAAGTACTCCACTAAAGAAACTCACTAAAGCGGAATTTTGGGCGATCGCGGATACTGCCGATCGCACTTATGAATTAATTGATGGAATTGCTGTTGTTAAAATGTCACCCAAATATTTTCATGCTAAGTCCACCCTATATCTAGTCAGAATTCTAGACAAGTGGAGTGAA
>JANMEL010000151.1:0-15672 GCA_031376885.1 Chamaesiphon sp. OTE_70b_metabat_96
TCCCTATTCCCTATTCCCTATTCCCTATCCCCTATCCCCTATCCCCTATTCCCTATCCCCTATCCCCTATTCCCTATCCCCTATCCCCTATCCCCTAAAACGCTATCCCCGTAATGGAATTACCTTTGCTGTTGCTGATTCCCTGGCGACGCGGATGAGGAATGCGGATTGAACGATCGAGGCAACCATCGAACTTCCGCCATAACTAAACATCGGAAATGGTAAACCAGTGGTGGGAAGTGCGCCGGAGGCAACACCAATATTTAGTAGAGATTGGAGCACAATAAATGAAGTAGATCCGATCGCGACTAATCGATGAACCGGATCCTCAGCACGTTGGGCAATTAATAGTCCGAGAGTGGCATAACTCATCACCATCAGCAGGATAAATAAACTACCTACAAAGCCAAATTCTTCTGCAAAAACAGAGAAAATAAAATCAGTATCCTGAATGGGTAGATAGTCTAATTTCTGATTTGATAAACCATAACCATTTCCCCAAAATCCGCCAGAGCCGATCGCCAATAAACTCTGTACCAATTGATAGCCATTTCCCGCTCGATTCTCATCCGAAAAAGGATCGAGAAAAGAACTAATTCGCACTCTTTGGTAAGCATTGATCGTCACACTCCCTAGTGCCAATAATACTCCACCTACTGCCGTCCCAGTTAGATACCGCAATGGTAAACCGCTGGCGAAGGCAATCAACCACAAACCCATGCCACACAGCGCAGTGGTACTTAAATTTGGTTGTCTTAAAATAGCTAATAGAACGATCGAGAATACGACCATCCATGTCACTCGAACTCTTTTGGGATACTTATTCCATCCGCCAAATATCTTTGCTGCTTGCAGTACCAAAAATGGCTTGATCAACTCTGATGGTTGAATTTGGATTGGGCCGATCGCTAGCCACCGAGTAGCCCCCATCGTAGTTTTGCCAATTCCAGGCAGTACGGTTACGAGTAATAATCCCAAAATGCCCAGTAGAAACCAGTGGGAAATATCTAACGGTTTGCGAATGGGATGATGAACGATTGTATTAAATAAAATCAGACCAATAAACACATATCCAAGTTGACGACTAAAATAATATAAGCCGAATTTCTGCTCGATTTCGCCATGATAATAAGAAGCCGAAAAGAGTACCACTAATCCGATCGTTAACCACAAAAAAGTCAACCATCGCATCAATCGAGCTGTTAATGTCCAATCCTTTACTGTCGGATCGTAAAATGGAATCAGGAGTTGAAGATTCATGGGGTAGGGGGTGGGAGGGTGGGAGGATGAGGAGGATGGGGAGGATGAAGAGGAAAGAGTTCATACGCTTTCCTCCCACACTCCCCACACCCCCCACACCCCCTCCCACCCTCCTACCCTCCCACCCTCATCCAGGCTAATTTCGCTGCACCAGTCATACCTGCCTGATTGCCGAGTTCTGCTGGAATTAATTGTAATGCTGGGCGAGAAGTGGGCATCACGCGGCGGTTGATTTCTTTGATGGCGGCGGGGAGAAAATATTTTGCACTGGCACTAATGCCGCCACCGACGATCGCGGCTTCCGGCGTAAGAATATAGATAATACTAGTCAAGCCAATGCCCAAATTGGAGCCATAACGCTCCCAAAATGCTAGAGCATCTCGATCGCCAATGTCCGCTAATTCGCCCATTTCCTTAGGCTCTTTCCCAGTCATGCGACGAATTGCTTGCCCTGATAAAAATTGCTCCAGAGAGCCACGATTGCCACTCTTACAGTCATGTCCCCCAGCATCGAGGGTAATTAAGCCCAATTCACCCGCACTCCCCCCGTGCCCCGTAAATAGCTCCCCATTGATAAATACCGCTCCGCCAACACCAGTACCGAGGGTCAATAATACCGAATTGCGATAATGTCGTCCCGCACCGAGCCAAGTTTCCCCCAATCCAGCACAATTACCATCATTGCCAACCACTGTCGGCAAACCAGTTCGTGTTTGTAATAAGTTAGCTACAGGAATATCGACCCAACCATCCAAATTAATGGCAATTTTGGCGACCCGTCCGCTGAAATCGGCAGGCCCTGGGGTGCCTACGCCGATCGCTACAATTTCTGTCAAATCTGGAGCTAATTTGTCGATCGCATATCCCATCATATCAATGACAGCTTCAGGACGCGACGGTTGGGGCGTGGGAATTGTAACCGATCGAGTACAAGTTCCATCCTGTCTAAATCGTCCCAATTTAATTGCTGTACCACCCAAATCGATCCCAATTACTTCCATGATTAAACTGGTTATTGTTTAGATGTCCATCACACTTATATTTCCCATTTAGACTCGGCAGTAACCCACTTACCCTACCTCTGTCCATCTCTGTGATTGACAAACTCGCTCAAACCCTCACCCAATAGGGATAAACCCGTCACCATCAGCGTCAGAGCCATGCCAGGAAATAGAGTTGTCCACCAAATGCCTGTCGAAAGTGCGGGTAGGGCTTGTTTGAGATCGTGTCCCCATTCAGCTACTTCGTCAGGTAAACCCAAACCCAGAAAACCCAAACCACCCAATACTAAAATTGCATCAGCAGCATTGAGGGTAAATAAGACAGGCACACTTTGAACCACATTACCAAATAGATATTTTCGCAAAATATGTGGAGTCGTCGCTCCCATCGCTTGAGCGGCTTCGACAAACATCTGCGTCTTCAAACTTGCGGTCTGATTTCGCACCACTCGATAATACTGCGGAATGTAAGAAATACTCAAGGCGATCGCTGCATTAAATACCCCTTTACCGACGATAAAAGCCAACGTCACCGAAAGCAATAGCCCAGGTAGAGTATAAATCGTGTCCATCACGAATAGTAAGACTCGATCGAGATTGCCGCCCAAATAGCCGCTCACCATGCCTAATGGCACCCCAATCAGCAAACTCATCAATGTTGCCAAGATCACTACTTGTAGAGCCGCCTGGGTGCCAAACAGCGTCCGCGCAAACACATCATAACCCTCCCGACTCGTCCCAAACCAATGCTTCAAAGATGGCGGCTCGTTAATCGGGTTATAGGGGGGCATGGAGCTACCCAGTAAATCTTGTGGGTCTTGGAGGATGCCGATCGCCTGCAATAATGGAGCAAAGATCGCGATCGCGACAAAGCTCGTGGTGATAATTATCCCCAATATTAGTAGTTGGGTAGAAAGCTGGTTGCGGCGTTGGTGTAATAATTGGCGAACCGAGCGAAGAGAAAGTTTACTTACAGCCATAGGGGAGCGATCGGCGAACCTTTGAGAACTCTTCACCACTATAGATCGATCGGGTTGTCTCCTACTATTCGATCGCTAAATTCATACCAGGGGTCAGGGGTCAGGGATCAGGGGTCAGGGCTTGCTGGTATAGCAACCGCCAGGGCGGTTAGGACAGATATAGACGCTCAAACCATTAGTGCGTCAGCTTTCTCAACCTGACCCCTCACCCCCCACCCCTGACCCCTGTTTGACGATCGCCACAAGAATCAACCACAGGATAAAACTATAACGGGTTAAACTC
The DNA here is from genome assembly GCA_031376885.1 of Chamaesiphon sp. OTE_70b_metabat_96. Taxonomy (GTDB): domain Bacteria; phylum Cyanobacteriota; class Cyanobacteriia; order Cyanobacteriales; family Chamaesiphonaceae; genus Chamaesiphon. Next base: position 3,525 of record JANMEL010000151.1, read on the forward strand.
AAAGCTTCCAAAATCTTCGGCTGGGTAATCGGTGCTAAATCATCACCCAAAAGTGGTTTCGATCGAACTTCCCCTCGATAATAATTGATGCCCCCAACTTGTACCCCTAATGCAGCAGCATAGGCGCATTCACTCCAGCCAGAATTGGGGCTAGGATCGTGGATTGCGTCTCGCGCACATAGTCGCCAAACAGTCACAGGTTTGGCAGAAATAATACTCAAAGTCAGTACACTCAGACGACAGGGTAGCCAAGTCAGGATATCTTCAGCTTTGGCACTACACCAGCCCAAGTCGGCGTATGGCTCGTGGCGGTAGCCAACCATAGAATCTAGAGTACTCGCAGCTTTGTACGCCATCGCCAGGGGTACAGCCCCAATTGCGGGAATAAATAGCCCGACGATCGCATAAAATAATGGAGCCATCACACCATCGATCGCATTTTCGGTGACTGTCTCCAGGATGGCACGATAGATGTCGGGAATGGTTAAGTTGTCTGTATCTCGCCCGACATATAGACTCAGCTTGGATTTAGCCAGCTCTAAATCTCCACTTTCTATCCCGACGAGGACATCTTCCGCCGCTCGACGCAAACTTCGCCCAGCAAAACAACTAGCTAGGGCGATCGCTTGTACCACGATGCCCAGGGTGGGATTGAGCCAGTTACAGATATAGACGATCGCCCAAGTTATTCCCCCTGTAGCTAAAACCAATCCCGCAAATAGTCCTACCCCAGCCAGCCGACGCGACCAAGGTGAAGTACAATACTTGAGTGCCAAGTGGACATAACGTTCGATTGTCCATCCCATCACCTGCACCGGATGCAACCATCCCCAAGGATCGCCAATTAGGTAATCTAATAGAGCTGCGATCGCGAGAATCCCGAAATTAGTCATGTCGATCTAGCTAAGAGTGATCCCAATCTGGTTTGATTGACTTGCGACTATTGAGAAAACGATCGATCGACATCGCCGCAATACAGCCATCTCCAGCCGCAACAACAGCCTGTTTAAATGGTGTATTCCGAATATCACCGATCGCCCAAACGCCGTCTACATTCGTCGCCATCAGCTCATTTACCTTGACTCCACCATCAGCATTTACCTCTACCTGCCCCCCGACAAAATCGGTAATGGGTTTGGAGCCGCTTTGATAGATAAAGGCACCTTCTACGGGCAATAATTGCGATTCCGGTTGTCCTTTTGGTTTGACTTGAACCCCCGTCACGCCAATCTCATTACCTTCAATTAAAGTTAGACGAGTTTGACTCCAATGTTTGACATTTTTCATGCTCAATAAATCTTGAGCTGAGGCATCATCAGCGAGAGGATCCTTGACAGTTACCCAATGTACAGTCGAGGCAAACTTAGTCAAAACCTGAGCTTCTTCGATCGCTTCGTGATTGTTTCCCACTACCACAACTTCCCGCTCGCGATAAAATGCTCCATCACAGGTAGCACAATAACTCACCCCACGCCCCAAAAACTCGGCTTCACCTTTGAATGACGCAACCCGCCCCATTGCCCCAGTTGCCAATACCAATGTCTTACCGACAAATATCCCTTCAGGAGTATAAACTTTTTTTAATGGGCCGCTAACATCAATCCCAAATACCTGCGCCCGTTGATAGGAAGTGCCGAAAGCGATCGCTTGTTCTCGCATCACATCGAGTAGTTCTTCACCGCTCACATCGCCAGCAACACCAGGATAATTCGCAATCTTGTGAGTAATCGCCAACGCACCGACAGCCGGATTTTTATCCAAAATAACAGTTTTCAGATCGGCACGGGATGTATACAGCGCACAGGTACAACCTGCTGGGCCACCTCCAATAATGACGACATCAAACTCGTATGTTTCCAAAGTGCCAAACCTCAAAGTGCGTTGAATAGTTGCTTCACATGCTAACACTCACTATACATCTTCATTGGCTTGGTCAAATAGTAACTGCGAGCAAAATTATTAAACAGCAACATTTGCCCTAGTCAGGAGAGATCGGCTCGATCGTCGGTGTCGATCGCTGTTGCAAAGGTTGCTAAGTGGTGTCGAACTTTTGAGATAACTGCCGGAATTTGGGCAATTCTCACATTGTGATAACTAGATCGATCGGGTAAAACTAGTAAGTTGGGAGCTTGTTTGCAGCATTTCAGACAACCAGTAGATTGTAAGGCAACACTGTCATTCAAGTTATGACTATGCAACTGTTCGTTCAAAGCTGAGTATAGTTCTTTGCCGCCATACTTGAGACAATCCGAACTTTGGCAGATGAGAATCTTAACTTTCGCTTTCTTTGCCGGGTGTTCTTTTAGTTGAGCTACTGGTGTAGATAGATCTATTTTTTCGATCGAATATGCTTTGAACTTCAAATCCTTTTGGATGCCTTCACAACGGATCTTATCGCCGATCGATAGCTTATAAACCATCCCCCCTCTCAACTCTTTGGGAATCTTGACCAAAAAATCTCGCTCCACACTTCTGAGCCGCAGATACTTGAGCTTATAACCATCGAGCGCACAAACCCCTAGAAATTCACCCTCGATCTGAAAGTAAGTCTCATTAATCATAAACTACTTCACCGCGATCGGGCGCGGAATCTGGGACAAAACATCGATCCAACCAATCAACCAATTGACTGCGCTCCATCATTTGCTGACGAGCCACGCTCCAAACTTGAATAGCAGTTGCGGGAGTATCTACATTCACTTCCAATGGCTTACCAGTGGAACACTTGCAAGAAATTTCTAACTCCATCAGCCGACGATATAGTTGCCAGCGATCGCTCCAGTCGGAATCGACAGTAAAGAGCTTGTCTGAATAATACACTTCTTCCATTTTTGTTGAGATCGAGCTTGCTTGAATTTAGAATACCCCAAATGAGAACTAAATGCAACAATATTGGATATATTCTCCTGGCATTCCAGGTGAATCTAGAGTGGTAAACACCTGTAAGCTGTTCTGTTAGATGACCTCGATCGATTTAACCTCAAAAGCGCGTAAAATATAATTTATCAATAAGTCTATTCTCAATAAAACTTACTATTGAGAATAAAGGTCTGCTCGGTAGCTAGCGTAAGTTGGGTTTTGCGTTGCCCTCAACCCAACCTACAGATATAGCAACCGCCAGGGCGGTTAGGACAGATGTAGACGCTTCCGCTCTGGCGGAGGCTACGCCAACGAACCATTAGTAGGTCAGCTTTCCCAAACTGACCCCTGTCCCCTGACACTTCGACTACGCTCAGTGCACGCCTCTGACCCCTGCTATATGTGTATTATTAAATCCTCATTCCTTCACCAGAAGGTAAATTTTTTAAGACTGATGTTAAAATGATCGAGTCAGGCTATTGCGTACAAAATGGTTTGAGAAAAAAATCAACCTTAATAAAGAGAGACTTATGGCATCACTACAGACTTTAATGCGTGGATTTGGCGAGGTGGGCACTAATGTAGTGGGATTGGATCTCACGGTGACTGAGCCAGTCTGTGAGGGCTTGAATATCGCTTTGGCAAGCTTTCAAGCTTTGTATTTGCAGTATCAAAAACATCACTTCGTAGTTGAAGGCGCGGAATTTTACTCTCTCCACGAATTTTTTGAAGATAACTATGGGCAACTAAAGAGTCATGCTCATGATGTTGCCGAACGTTTGGATGGATTGGGCGGAGTGCCTGCGGCTAGTTTTACCAAATTAGCGGAGCTTTGCTGTTTTACTCCTGAAGCCGATGGTGCATTTAACTGTCGCACAATGCTAGAAAATGACTTGGTAGCCGAACAAGCAATTCTTGCGTTGCTTCGTAGTCAAGCAAGTCAAGCCGAGAGTTTGGGCGATCGCGCTACACGTTATTTGTACGAGCAAATTCTCCTAAAATCCGAGGAAAGAGCTTATCATATCGATCACTTTTTGGCTGCTGATACTCTAGTCAGATCTGGAAATTAAGGGATAAACATCGATTTTAGATTCCTGCTAATTGCCGATTCTCCGCAGGAGAGGCTACGCCAACGGGATTGGTGATATGAATAAGATTATCGCCATCCCCGCGCCGATTGAGGCTGTTTTGGGCGACCGATCGATTGGCACTGATTCGCGCCGATCGGTAATAGTATGGATTTAACTAGACAGACGGGAATTCCCCCGCTATAGGTGTACTCACCTTAGCGGCGGGATGAAAGGCGTGCTGGGCGGGGAACCCGCCTAGCAGTGAGGTGACGCGACGTTTTCGGGGGAAGCTTCCCCCGAAAAGCTCGCTTACGATTGCACCCGCCACAAGACAAGCAGCATTATTCTTGTGGAAGGGTGGCGGGTGCATGAGGAAACGAACAAAATCCCTTGCTTGTTCATTGGTTTATTCTGTGTTATCATTAAAGCAATTAGTGATAAACGTAGATGTATCAGTCTGTCAAAGTCCGAATCTATCCCTCCGATGCCCAATCCGAAAAGCTTTCTCAGTTTTTCGGCTGCGCTCGTTGGTGGTGGAATCGCGCTCTGAACGAGACTACTACTACCTATGCAGAGACGGGGAAAGGATTGTCTAGGGAAGGACTCAACGCATTGTTGCCAGCACTCAAGAAAGAATTTGACTGGCTTGGTGAATGTCATTCTCAAGTCTTGCAATCTGTTACCCTTAACCTCAGTAAATCGTTTATCAACTTCTTCGAGAAAAGAGCTAAATTTCCTAACTTCAAATCGAAGCATGGGAAACAGTCGATTCAATATCCTCAAGGGACTAAGTTCGTTGACAACTTGATTTATCTCCCTAAGTTGGGATGGGTCAAAATTAGCTTGCATCGTCCGATTGATGGAGAGGTCAAGACTGTTACTATCTCTAAGAATCCTAGTGGTCAATATTTCGCTGCTATTCTTACCGAACAAGAAGGCGAATATCCCACCCCTAGTAGTGAAGGAAATGCAATTGGTATCGATTTGGGTATCACAGACTTTGCTATTACTAGCACTGGCTCTAAGTACCCCAATCCTCGACATATCAAAAAGCATCAATCCAACCTCAAGCGGAAACAACGCAAACTATTCAGAAAAGTAAAAGGTTCCAATAGTCGGAATAAAGCTAGAAAGCTGGTGGCAAGAGTCCATCAACGCATCAGCAATTCGAGACAAGACTTTTTGCACAAACTCTCCCATAAACTGGTGAACGAAAACCAAGTCATCGTTGTGGAAGATCTAGCGGATGCAATCGCGCTGAGGCTTCCTCAGCGTGCGTTGCACCAAGCGGCAGTCAAAAACATGGTAAGAAATCATTGTTTGGCAAAAGCTATTAGCGATTGTGGCTGGTCTAGTTTCATCGGAATGCTCAACTATAAGTGTGAGCGTTCTGGCAAAATACTGGTCAAGGTGGATAGATTTTTCCCTTCATCAAAAACCTGTAGTAACTGTTATCATCGAGTCTCTTCTTTGCCTGCTGGGCGGGGGACCCGCCTAGCATTAGATGTGCGTCATTGGACTTGTCCTAGTTGTGGAACTAACCACGATAGAGATGTCAATGCCGCTGTCAACATCAAAGCTGAAGGACTAAGACTCATCTCGTTAGGAACTAGCGAGACTGCTGGTGGAGGAGATGTAAGACCAAGTAGAGGTCGAAAGACAGCTATGCGGCGATCCCCCGCGAAGCCAGAAGCCCCCGTCATAGCGTACTCGCTTGACGGTGGGTAGTTCACTTAAAACCTTCAATTCAGGCGGAGCAATGACAACAACCGTATCGAAAACTATTCCGCTCCTAGAAAATGGCGATCGCATGACTCGTTATGAGTTTGAGCGTCGTTATACTGCGATGCCATATCAACCAAAAGGCAGTAACAAAGCTGAATTAATCGAAGGAATCGTGTATATGGCATCACCATTACGTTTTGAATCCCATGCCAAACCTCACGGTAACTTTGTTACTTGGTTGTCAATATATTCATTTTCCAATCCTGGCTTACAAGTGGGGATTGAACCAACAGTTCGCCTCGATTTGGATAATGAGCCTCAACCTGATGTTGTACTATTCATACCAGGGAGAGGGGCGAGGATTACCGAAGATGATTATATCGCAGGTGCCCCTGAATTAGTCGTTGAGATTTCAGCTAGTACTGTTTCGATCGATCTACATCAGAAAAAACAAGCATACCAACGTAATGGAGTTCAGGAATATATTGTTTGGCGAACTTTGGAACGAGAAATAGATTGGTTTCGACTCGATAATGGAGCATACATTCAACTCGAACCTGACGATAATGGAACGATTCAAAGTCAAGTCTTTCCTGGATTGTGGTTAGCTGTTGAATCGATGCTTGCTGGCGAAATGACCGAAGTTTTAGCAGTATTGCAAGCGGGATTAAAATCAAATCCCCAATCGTAAAAATTATAGCAGGGGTCAGAGGTCAGGGGACAGCGAAAAGTGCGGTCTTGGGGTCTCCCCAAGTAGAGCACCTTTTCAAGAGAGGGGTCAGTTTGGGAACGCTGACGCACTAATGGTTTGAGCGTTTACATCTGTCCTAACCGCCCTGGCGGTTGCTATAGATATATTCGACATTCCTTTAAGCAAAAAAAGGTAGGGGAGAAATCGATCTCGCCTACCTTCATTGACACTTGTGATGTTATTTCACACAGCCTTATTTAAGAGCAGGGAAACGGTGGTAGGGAACGACATTGCTACCGAAATAAAGAGTGTATTCTGCACTATTTATCATGGCACTGACTGCTGCGCCAAAACCTTGTTCCTTGACGATGAAATCGTACTCAGAGATTTCAGCTTGACTTGCAGGTGAACGTCCTAAGAGATGACGGAATAAAAATTCGATCGACTTAGGAGTAGGATAAGCTAGATAAAAGCGATCGCCGTAAGCAGTCGAACTAGCTAGAGCGCAGACAAAATCGCGGGTAGAGATTTCGCCATTCCGCAGTTGAGTCTCCAAATCGGTGCGGCGGAATTCCACCGGAATCTCACCATTGCTGACATCCATAATCTGAATATACAGCGCATCGATCGCCAAACTCATCTCTGCTACACTCATCCCAGCATTGAGCCGAAAAATCCGTGCTGGGCGCGTATTTGCCGTCTGAGCCACAGTAGACTCATTAATCCCATAAGTAGAGGAACGACCGACTTCTACCAGGCTCCGCTCATTCTGACGGGCAATGGCAGCATTATCGGCGATCGCTTTCCCAGTCAATGGTAGTTTCGCCATATCCATCCGTGAGGGGATAGTGTCAAAACTAGGTACCACTACTTGGCGATCCTGTTTGGTGAGCTTGTTGTAGAGAGTTTGGGTATTGGGGTAGTTTGCCGCAGGGAGAGTGAGGAAACGGTTGTAGGGAACTACATCTTCACCAAATACTTGGGTATATTCCGCACCATTCACCATCGCGCCGATGAAGGCTTTGATACCTTGGGTAGCGAGGATTTGGTTGTATTTGCGGATTTCAGCCTGATCTAGGGGCGCACGTCCGAGGAAGTGTTTGGTACCTAGTTCGATTACCTTGGTATTGGGGTAAGGGGTGTAGAACTCTTTGATGTACAACTCAGAACAACCCAGAGCTTCGATAAATTCTTTGAGGTTGATTTCGGAGTTGGTGAGTTTACTTTCGAGTGCGGTAAAGGCGTTCGCCACAATGTAGGGTTCCACATCTCGCTCGAATACCTGACGGTAAGCAGCGCGGATGACGGTTTTGACCTGAACTGCATTCCCAGCTTGAGTGAGTTTGAAGGTTTTGGTTTGCTCCCGTTTTTTGGTGACACCCTGATTGATGCGAGATTCGATATCGGTTTGAGAGCGTTCGCCGCCAATGGTTGCGCCGAGTTCGACGAATCTTGGTGTGGTTTGAGCTTGAGCCGAAGTCAGGATCCCAACGCCAGTATCAGCGATGCTACCCACGCGGAGATTCCGCATACTTACACCAGCAGGGGTGAGATAACGCTCGTAAGGAACGGTATCTTCGTTGAAGCTTTCGCTGTATTCTAAGGAATCGATCATGGCATCGACGATCGCGTAGAATCCTTTCTTAGCCGCAAGATCGAAATACTTATTCATCTCCTGACGACCATAAGTCGGACGACCTAAGAGACGACGGTGGATATATTCGATCGCTTTGGTTACGTATAGCTTAGTCCAATACAGGTTGCGGAACAGATCGGATTTGGCCAAAGCGCGGACAAATTCCCGCACGGTAATATCACCATTTTCGAGTTTGATCTCTTCCACTTTGAGGCGTTGACCCTCATATACCTCTCGCCCAATTACTTGGAGGTAAATCGCTTTAATTACCGCTTGAGTCGAACTTTCGGCAAATGTGACACTCACCCCGTTATTAGTTTTGGGTTTCTTCCCGCCACTATTAAAACCAGGTAGTTGGTCTAGTTTAAACGTCTTTGGCCCTAAAGTCCCAGGTGTGACCGCACGAGCACCAGGATTGCTCAATTGGTTATTAATACCAGGTCCTTGAGCGATCAGAATTCGGCGAGTATCTTTGCCAAATGGTGCGGGGGAGCTGCTGGGATTGCGAGTCTCTTTGGGGAAAATCGCCCCGAATTGGATTTCGAGGGGGTCATTACCCGAACCGTAGACGTGTTGGTCGGCGAGGGGTTGCTCGTAGGCGGCAAATGTGGTAATAAATTGGGGAATCTTGCGGAATGGCGCGCTATACCGGAAGAGATCCTGTTGTGGCCCCCAGTTGCGACATTCTTGAGCTTCTTGACCCAAGCCGCGCAGGTAAGGCACTGTTTCTTCGCCAAAGTAGTCTGAATACTCGGAGGAGTCTACGAGGGCATCTACCAGCCCATTCAAGCCTTTAGAGGAGACGATCGAGAAGTACTTCTGCACTTCTTCACGGGATGATGGCCCGCGACCTAAAATATGTTTGAAAGCTAGTTCCAATGCCCGACTATTGATGTAGGGTTGGAAGAAGTTTTTGCGATATAGGGGGGATTTGGCGAGGCGACGGACGAATTCCTTCATGGAGATTTCGCCGTTTTTGACTTTTGATTCCAAATCGCCAACTGATAAGCTGTAGGCGCGAGTGATATCCCGCTCAAAGACTTGGCGATAAGCCGCTTTGATGACATCATTTTTCTCGACAGCCGACAAGCCTGATTTCATCGCATACTTAGGGCGACGTTCGGCGGCTGCGAAATAGAGCTGGGGTAGTTCCAAGCCCTGTTGGTCGCCAGAAGAGCGTTGACGAAGTTTATTGGCTGGAGCAGCAGCTTTGAATTCATTAATCATGACTTCAAAGTACTTCTTGATGATTTCCAAGGCTTCAGGATCCTTGGTAAAATAACCCAAAGAACCCGCCCGCATCTCTTGTAATGCGACAATGGTAGCGGGAACCGAGCAAGCATTCTGAATGATTTCTCGCAATCCACGGACATTCACCGTGATGATATTGGGATCGCCAGCAACAATTGCATATGTTGCATAGCGCAAGAACCAACTCATATCCCGTAAAGACTTCTGCATGTTCGCAGGGCCATAACGAGAGATATTAATCGGCTGAAACCCTTGGGGAATCGGGCCGGAACCAGTAGCGGTAAAGAGCGAAGTCAAGCCAGTAAGGAAACCACCTTTGGTCTCTACATAAGTGACAGTTCCTAGTGTGGCCTGAGTTTGATCTGTGCCGCTAAAAAATGTATTAGATACTTTTTTGGACTCAACTTCCGATGCGACTGGTTTTTCCAAAAACGCCATCGGCGAACCACCGACGAAGATCCGGTTAGCCGCACGAGATACGATCGAGTCAGAATTTGCACTCAGTACTTGAGCGATCTCGATGCGCTTTGCTCCAGACTGGAAGTAGCCGCTCAGTTCGCTCAGTTCGCCCATGGCGGGGAACCGATCTTGCTGCTCGGCTTGCGAAATGGTCGCAACTGGCAAAGTTTGATATAAATTTGGGCGGGATAAAGAGCCGCCACCACTTGCCTTAACACTCATTAGATCTTAAATCTCCAAACCGAATTATTTACTGTGTTAAGCCTAATCGAGCAGTTGGGCAAGCCGCCATCGGTGACTAGACACGCGACTGACTCGATCGAAGTTTGAATAATGCAGACTTGTCAAGATATAGCAGGGGTCAGGGGTCAGGGGTCAGGGGTCAGCTTAGAAAAGCTGATGCACTAATGGTTTGAGCACTTAAATCTGTCTCGACCGCCTTGGCGACTGCTATATATGGCTCTCGACATTCTCCGCTGGTAAAAATTGTCGCTAGCAAAACTAGGACACCTTTTAGATTAAAACGTTTCGCGCCTTTGTAGCTTCTTTATGAAGAAGTATGAATCGAATACTAAGATCGTAGAGGAATAAGGGATAAATATTAGAAAAAAGATAAGTTTTGTTACAAGGGATCGGGGACTAGGTGCGGAGATCCCCGATTTTTGGCGACTTTCAATTATTGTTCGCCCTCGCTGATGGGCATAAAGTCAGAAACTATTTGATAACCCGCCGTTGATGGGGAAACCACCGAAATGAAGACCAATGGCTCATCCGCGTCATTGAATACCCCATGTACAGATCCTGCTGGCGCGATAACTACATCGCCAACGACGATCGATCTCTTCGCCCCAGACAGCTCCAGATAGTATTCACCTTTACCACTGAGAATAGTCCAGGTATCTTGTCCATGTGGATGGATGTGGGCGGGAATTTCTTGTCCTGGCTGAATATACCATGCGACGATCGCGGCATGAGCAGATTCGCTGATGACCGATCGAATTGGCTCGCCATCTGTCGGCTGAAAAAACTCGCTACTGTGAAAGACTCTGGTCATGGTCAATTAGATCCCGATCTCGATCGAATACCAATTTGTAATGTTAATTGACGATCGATTGCTGTCAAATTTACTACCGATCGAGACTATATCGTCAAAAGCCAACGGTTAAGAATTGCCACCGATTAAAATCGGGGCTAGTGATGCAAAGTCCGCCTGTCTTGAAAAGGTGCTCTACTTGCGGCGTTTTTATTCGGGGGTTCCCCCCGAATAAAAAAACGACAAGACAGGGGAAACCCCAAGACCGCACTTTTCGCTTCGCGGACTAATATGTCCTAACATGCTTGGCGATTGCTATACTTTTTACTGACAACAATCTTGAATTCGTTGGCGTAAGCGCAAGGCGCAGGCGTTGCCAACGCCTAGCGTCTGCCTTAGCAGAAGCCTCTCCTCTGGAGAATCGACCCCAGTAATACCAGCAGATTTTAGTAACGCCGCCCAAGTAGTGGCTATCTGTCGATCTTTGGTTTGGCGAAAACGATCGCCGAGCTGACTAAGTGCATCGTACCAAATGCCGTTTTCGGCGAGGATTTGGATGGTTTCTGAGGCGGATTTGGCAGTGCTTAGAGCCGTGGGTGGAGCAATCCGGCGAATTTGTCCTTGTACGATGAAAGGACTATCGACTCGATCGTTTGTATCACAGTAGAAAGCTACTGCCCAATGATAGGTGCGATCGATTTTCAATACGGCGGTGGCTGGAAATAAGAGGCTAATTGCGCCGGATGGTACTTTACGCTTGGTTGTGGATGATTGTTTGGCGAGTAGTTGACCATTTTGTTCTCGCACAGTAATCTCCATGAGTAGATCTGGAGCCAATCCTTGTGGTGTATTTAGCCAAACTGTAGGTCGATCGCTAATTGTTTGTCCCCAGGCAATTTGCCCAGGCAATTTTGGCACTAAGGCAGTAATGCCTCGATGGGCTTGACAACCCCTTGTACCACCACCTTGAGCGCGATTTCCAGGAATTCCGAGGGAGCTGGGTGGGGTGGGTGGTTTCCAGCGAATTTTGAGGGGAGTCGGCGGTTTGGCAACAACAACAATAGGAAATGTTGTGGTGGTGACGATCGCAGTTAAAACAGCAATTCCAAATTCAAATTTTTTTGATGATGCCCCCACGATAATCGATAGTTGCTGGTGGGCTTGGACTGGTTCGCTTCCGATTTAATGGTACAAATATGGACTTCGCTCCTTGTATGTTAGGGAGATACAAGGAGCGATCGGCATGAATTAATCGATCGGCATGAATTAATCGATCGACATGAATCGATCGATCGACATGAATCAATCGATTTTCTTACGAGAGGCTTTGCCAACGGCATCAGCCCAATCTCTGTAAAAGTGAAAATGAAGACAGTAAAAATTTAGGAAGAGTTGGCTAATGTTTGAGAGGTTGAGCCATAGAG
>JANMEL010000166.1:0-10917 GCA_031376885.1 Chamaesiphon sp. OTE_70b_metabat_96
CCCCTATCCCCTATCCCCTACTCCCTATGTTTCCTTTGGGCACTTGGAAGGGAATACTAGTGACAGAATCGAGATTTCTCCGCTGCTCTCATGAATGACTTACAAATCCAAGCCCAAGCTTATAGTTATTTCCGAGCTGAAGCACCAGAATTGCTTCAGACGATCGAGCAAGAAATCTTAACGTTGCCAGCGGAACATACGATCGCCAAGGTGCATAATCTGATGCGGGCACTACATACCCTCAAAGGTGCCGCCGCAAATGTGGGCTTGACGACGATCTCTAGTATCGCCCATAATTTTGAAGATGTGGTGCGAGTGTTCTACAATGTGGAGATAGACATCGATTTGTCAATCCAATCTTTGCTATTGGAGGGATATTCGGGATTGAAGGAATGTTGGGATGCTCAAGTTGCGGAGCTGGAAATTAATGAACAACTAATATTCGATCGATTGGCAACGACGATCGATCTATTAAAATTGAAGTTGGGTGATTGGACGCAGAATGAAGTTGTATTTCCTAGTTCGATCGAATTGGGGTTTGATATTGTTGCTTCGATCTTTGAAACTACGATCCAAGAGCAGCTTGATAGTTTGAGTGTGACGATAGAAACTGGGACTTTGGCGGAGATTGAGTTGTGTCTTCAATCTACTACTGGGATTTGTATTGGGTTAGCGGAATCTTTTGAGTTACCAGGCTTTTTGGCTATCAATCAGGCAATTGAGACGGCGATTTTACAACACCCCGAATGCTTGGATCGAATCGCTAGTCTAGCACTAATGAATCTCCAACAAGCTCAAGCGGAAGTACTTGCAGGCGATCGAACTATCGGCGGTACGCTACTTCCAGATTTGGAGCAATTTGAATCACTCATTACTGATTCACAGCCGATCGATTTGGGCGAATTGGTTCAAAATCTCCCTCTAGTCATTGAGGTTGAGCAAAATCTAGTTGTGGCTGACGGCGAAGCCGAGTTAGCGAAATTTAGGTTGTTTTTGACGAGTGATAAGTTTCGCAAGCGTCAAGAATTGAGCAAGGATACCCAAGACTTATTCGATCGAATAATTCGACTCTGTTGGGATTGGTTTAGACACGATCTTGAGATCCCTAAATCTGAGCTGAGTTTAGAGTTATTGGTGATGACTGAAGGTTTAGCCAATCTAGATTCTCTAGATCGTTGGGTAGGTTCTTTTTTAGCAGGTTTGAGTACACCGAGCGATCGAATTAGTCTCCGTCTCTATCGTCAGAGCTGTGTTTATCAAACTATATTCGCAGTGGCAAAATATTTGAAAGAAAATGATCCCGATCGAATTAGTGTTGAGTTTTTGACCGAACTGCGATCGAAACTCCAAACCACAGTATCAGTCTACAAAGAACAAGCACCAGTCACCATTAATGAACGAGGTTGGATCGATCGGATTATCCTACCTCATAACTGGACTAATTTACCAGCAAAAGATGCTCAGTATCTAGTAAAACTCCAAGCTTTACTGATCGATTCACATCATAGATCGATCGACTCCCAACAACGACTTAAAACCATATATTCAACAAATCAAACACTAGAGCTAGCTGGATTAATTACTGAATCAGTTCAACTATCGAACGATCTATCGATCGCCATAGAAGCAATTGCTGAGATGGGGGATAGGGGATAGGGGATAGGGGATAGGGGATAGGGGATAGGGGATAGGGTTTGGATCGACCGCAAAATTAATGAGCATAGCTATACTCAAGACGCTTATAAATTAGACTTCCTAGAATTATCGCAGATCCAAAGGCTTCTTGGAGAAGCCTTTGGATCTAACCTCTCACTAATTAACTCGCAAATTTCAGTCTTTCGGCGTTTGCAATCTAAAAATTCTAATTTTATCCATTAGAATGTTGCGAATGTCCACATTGATTGCAGTAGGGTAAACTCTTGTAGGTAAGCCCATGACAATTTGGGCATTCGTGCAGTTGATAAGTACCGCAATGAGGGCAATAAAGATCGGATGAGCGAATTTTGCTCGCACAGTTGATACATTGAGACTTTTGGACTCTTTTGGCTGTCTGAATTTTGGAATTGAAGACAAATTCTTGGAAAACTTTGATTAGTCCAAAGCCAAGTAAGGGAACTAGTAAAATATAAAGATAGCTAACCAGGAAGAGTAGGCTACCAAATATACTGTAAATAACTTTTGAGATAAAGGTAAAGAGTACTCCAACTTGCAGAAACTCAAATACTTTGAACAGGAGCGGAATCAGGAAGATGACTAGCAGATGCCAACTAATCAAGGCAATCAATCCATAACCTCGCCGTTGGGCAAAGTTATTAATTACCAATGCTCCCAAGAGTAACGGGAATAAAAATGCAGTCTGAAAGCCAAATTGAATGCTAGGGTACCAAAAGGAGGCTTGTTGATAACTACTTTTGAGTGGAGTAAATTTAGTGTTGTCTTTGAGTAAGCTAATAAGAGCTGTACTTTCCGGCTTGGCAAGTAATTTATTTTTAAGATCGGTTATTTCTAGTTTGAAGGCAGAAACTTTGAGGTTGTTTTGGTCTAATGTCTGTTTGGCTTTTTCGGCTCCGACTTGATTAATCGATCGACTCCGATCTTGCCCAGCTATTTTTTCTAATAGCGAGGAATCGTATTGACTTTTAATCGTCTGATTTGCTGATTCTAATTTACTGATGGCTGATTGTTGTTTATCGATAGTTGCAACAATTTTTCGGTTATCGGGCGTATTTACTTTGTCTCTGATGCCAGCATAATCAAGACAGATATTAGAAAGAGTGCCTAAATGATTTTTAGCATTTTCTCGATAGGATTGGGTCGAGTTTGAGTTAGGATAAGGTTCGTCAATCCCTCGATTAGGATTAGTGGGTATAACTGGATCGTTGACAAATCCTCGATTACCATTTGTGAGTGTAACTGCTTCTTTGACAAAATCATAATCTTTACTTAGTTTCTTCTCAGTTCGATAACTATCCCACTCGGCATAACATGGATGAGATTGAGCTGGGCTGAGATGCCATCTACTGATGTCATCGAGTCCCGTGAATACATTAGAAAGGATGAATAGATCGACTAAAATAATCACGATGAGGCTCATTCTATTGAGTGGCTCATTATTAATCGTCCGCGATCTGTCGAATAACCTACCCAAAATTCGGCGTAATCTAGTAAACATCTGATGTTAAGCGTAATTTTAAACACACAATCATTCTACACCTTCCATTTACACACCACTCGATCGAGTGTGACAGACGCTCGATCGTCCATAGTTGGGATTCCCTGTCGGTTGTTCGCGGAGCTTTCCCGTAGGGCAACCGCAGCTATCGAAACAAAGTCCGAACGGTTGAAACCGCCGCCTTACTTGAAATACAGAATGTGGGATAAAAACGAATTTCGCCGATCGCCAGAAATTCTAAGATATTAGTTGACAGGCTGGGGGAATCAGTGCATAATGGAATACGGAAGACAAATGGGACTGTAGCTCAGTTGGTTAGAGCGCGCGCCTGTCACGCGCGAGGTCGCGGGTTCGAGTCCCGTCAGTCCCGTCTCTCCTCACATCCAGAATCCTGCCCTTTGCGAAAGAATTTCGATCGCTTGGGGCAGGATTTTGTGTTCCTGGACTTGAATCCGCAGATGCAGCGTATTCGGCGTATCGTCAGGAAAAACTGGTACGGCAGCTTGGACGATAATTGGGCCACTATCTACTGCTAGACTGACTAAATGGACTGTACAGCCAGAGATTTTGACACCAGCGACGAGAGCTTGCTCGATCGCCCGAATACCAGGGAAACTAGGTAATAAGCTAGGGTGAATATTAATTAGTCGATCGGGAAAGGCATCAATGAGGACTTGGGTAACTACTCTCATCCAACCAGCCATGACGATACAATTAACTTGATACTCCTGCATGGTTTTGACGATCTCTCGATCGAGTTCTTCGCGATCGGGATACAATTTAGCATCGAGCAAAATAGCAGGTATTCCCCGTGCTTGTGCCCTTTCAATTGCTTTGATGCCTGGTTTACTATAAATCAGCACAGCAATCCGCGCATTCAAACTACCATCAGCGATAGCTGCGGCTACTGCTTCAAAATTACTCCCACTCCCTGAAGCCATAATTCCGAGGGTTAGTGGTGGGTAATCGGTGTCGATCGGTGTGGGAGAGATTAGACTGAGTGTATCGGACATTGGGATTTTGGATTTGGGAGTTGGGATTTGGGAACCTTTGCTGTAGGCGTTGGTAGATGTCTGTTGTGATGTCTCGAACAAAAGTGTAGAGAGCGAAGGCTATGCCCATGCAAAGTATAGATTGTACCAAACCGGATTTTAAATCGAAAATTAAGTCGATCGTTGGGATGTGAAGGTAAAAATATGAGTACTGCTGAGACTGGATCTATTCGGGAACGTTATCAAAAGACGATCGAGGATATTGTTACTCTGATTTTGACAGGGAAACAAATTATATCAAAGGAGTATATCGATCGCGTCCTCACAGATAATATTAGTCTGGGGACGAGTGAGATTTTTGAAGGTTGTCTGAGCGAGCAGATTCAGACAATCCAGGGAATCGCCGCACAGACGAGCGAGGTAAAACAGGCAAAAGCTGGGCATAAACTCAACGCATTACGATCGATCGAGACGGCTCTGGCAAGATGGCAACAGGAACGACAAGCGGTAGGAGTGGTAACAGATACACTCGATCGAATCCTCAATGCTGCACCTAATGAACGTCTAAATATTCTACTCCAAGCACTAGATCCCAATCAGACACAAAGGCTCTCCGTCGCCCAAATTCAATCCATTATTCATCAGCTCCAAACGACGACTAGTACTAAACTAGAACCAGCAGATTTTGAGCAATTACGCCAACTAGCAGGGGGACTCGATCGCGGATTGAGGGGACTACCTGCATTGGAACCTCATCTGGTAAGCTGGATTTATGATGGGGGACAGAAGATCGGCTTTGGAAGTCCGACAGATAATAGTCCTTGGACATTATGGGCGAAACAGATCGACAGACCACTAGTTAAGTTATTATTTGACACGATCGGTCGTCAAAAGTCCATCCCCGATTTTGCCGCCGAGCGAGGAACTGCTGATGAAGGCGATTGGGTCGAATTGGCGGTAATATTACAGAGTATCGAGATTAGTCTGGTTGCTTGGTTTGATGCTCAGATGTACGATCGGGATTGGGGACAACGGATGGCGTTTAGTACCCTAATTACCTTCGCGGGGATTTGGTGCGAATTGGCAAATGGCATCAGTAGAGCCACGAGCATCAACACAAATCATCGTGATGCCCTGGCAAAAGCTTGTTTTCAAGTCACCCTCCAAATTTTGCGAACTGCGGCTCAGAGGCCCAATTTCCCCCTATATGGAGGGATTTTCGCCGCCTTCTCTGGGGAAACTTTGCGCGATACGCTCTCTTATTTCGACTTACCGCTCAAAGAAGTGGCGGGTACTCAGGAGAAGGGGCGATTATTGACTATTTTGGGTTATTCTCAGCGGACATTAGGGCAGATCGATCGAGCAATATTACTCCATCAAGAAGCCTTAATTATCGCCAACCAAGCAGCCGATCGACCTTGCGAGATCGCCAACCTCAATCATCTGAGCCGAATCGCGATCGGCCAGAAAGACTATCCACTCTCCATCAACTATAGCCAACGCGCCCTAATTCTATCCCGACAGACAGGCGACAGGCTAGGCGAAGCTAATGCCCTAACTAATGTCGGTTATGGCGAAATCCTATCGGCACAGTCGATCGATCGTATCGACGAAGACATCTACGAACAGAATATCACCTATCTCGATCGCGGCCTCAAACTCGCCCAAACTCTCGAAGATAACCAAAGCCTCGCCCTCTGCTATCACAGCCTCGGTATCGCCCATCTCACCATCCAACAACCCGAAAAAGCGATTACCTACCTCCAACAAGGTACCAAAGCCGCCCAAGCAGTAGGCGACTTATACCTACAAGGACTAAATCTCAGTTATCTCGCCGAAGCTCATCATAATATCGCCAAAGACGACATCGCTGTCTTCTATAGCTGTATGGCAATGTATCAACTAGAGCGGATCGGAGCCAAAGAATGGCGACAGAGTGCAGGTTTAGCTAGTATCCTACAGGGACAAATGGGGCGAGATAAATTTAATGAGCTGCTAATTAAATATCGACCTAATCTATTACCTGCGATCGGTGTCGATGGTTACGATTATCTACCAGAATTGCTGGAGAAGTATAGTAGAGGGGAATAATTTGCCCATTTACTGTAGATTTACCTGCGGGAAATATACCAGCCTCGCGATCGAATCACCACAATCAATAAGAATGATGCAAAGGTCGTCCAGAGTACGACGTAATCAGAAACCCGACTTTTTGAAAAAGTCGGGTTTCTGGATAAAAGTCGGGTTTCTGAATGGATATCGGGGAATACTGAAGTAGTCTATATTCTTAGCCTATGCCATCTAGACGCACTCTTCTGCAAGCAGGAAATTTCTACCATATCTACAATCGGGGGAATAATCGCCAAAATATATTCTTTGAGAGAGAGAACTATCTTCACTTCCTGCGGTTAATGAGAGACTATCTGGCAACTAATGGGGTGGATATTCTGGCTTATTGTTTGATGCCAAATCATTATCATTTCTTGGTATACTTGCAAGACGATAACCTATCTGCGGCAATGCACCGCCTCTCCGTTGCTTATACCAAGGCAATTAATAAAAGGTTCAATCGATCGGGTGCATTATTCGAGGGTAGATTCCAAAGCATTCATGTAAACGATCGAAATTACCTGATCCATTTATCCCGCTATATTCACCTCAATCCAGTCAAAGCAGGATTTGTCAATCGACCAGAAGAATGGGAGTTTTCTAGTTACCCAGAATATGCAGGATTACGATCTGGAACGCTACCAAAGATGGAATATCTCAATTTAAAATTTCAGAATGAGGTAACTTGTGGAGAATTCTTATTGACAGAGCCTCTCGATCGGAGCATCGACGATAATTTACAACCATTGCTGCTTGATGAGTAATTATTGGTGTTTCAGAAACAACGGCTTCTTGAAGAAGTCAGTTTTTTTTGCCGCCGCTAAGATTTGTCGATCGCCTGAAGTTATTTGAGATAATTGTGAGGTTCAGAAACCCGACTTCTTTGAGAAGTCGGGTTTCTTGCCGCAGCTAGTCCGGTTTTGTCTAGGTGGAAATAAACTATTATAAATTGCAAATCGCCGATGCCAATGACAACATGGAAATAGATTTATATTCGCAATGAGGTTGGAAATGATATGGCTACTTTGAAGGCATCAGAAATAGGCATCGCAAAATTGCGCCACTGTCAGGAATTGAGTGGAAAATCTTGGGACGATGTGGCAGAAGAAAGTCGCGTGGTGAGGTCGTCGATTTTTAAATTATTAGGTGGGAATGGGGCGACAAAGGAAGTTGTTAATGATTTGGCTAAACATTTTAAATTAGAGCGGCGGGAAATCGTCACGGATCGGGAGTGGTATCCCCAATGGAGCGGGCTGAGTACGGGGGATTTGTGGAAAATATTGTGGGAACAGTCGCGGGAGGATTTGGCGCGTTTTCGGGCGATTAAGGCGGCGGATAAGCCACAATTGGTGCGGGAGGGGATGAGTACGTTGGGGGCGATTCAATATCGGCGTAGCATCCCTCGCGAAAATCACTTTTTGCTGAATGAGGAAATCGTTTATTGTGTGGATGTGCAGAATGAGGGGCATTTGGTGTTGTTGGAGCGGGAACCGAATGGATCGATCGTCTGTTTGTCACCGTCGGAATTTGTGCGTCAGAATAGACTAAGTGTGGGTTTGTCGATTTTACCGCAGGTGGATAATCCCCTTAATTTGGCAGCATTTGGGGCGACGGAGCTGGGGCGAGAGGAGTTGATTGCTTGTCTATTGCCGAAGGTGCCTGCTGTGGCGGAGTTTGGCTGGTTGGAAACGAGTCGGGAGCAGGCGTTGGTGTTGGGGGTGGAGGAGTTGGTGTCGGTGTTGGGTGGAGTGGTGGAGGGGTTGCACGCTCATTTATGGAAGTTGAGTTATGAGGTGGTGAATCATGGGTGAAATTAGTATTGAAAAGACATGGGCATATCTCACACAGTTAGTGTGTCAATTTCAACGAGAAGGCAATATCAATTCTGCACAGGATATTGCGGAGGAGGCTTTAAAATTAGCAAGATTGATATATCCTAAAAATCATATTGATTTTGCTAACAGTCTCAATAACTTAGCCACATCATACCAATCTCAAGGTAAATTTGACTTAGCGGAACCACTATTAGAAGAAGCTTTAGCCATATACCAAGGATTATCTGCGGGGTGCGATCATCAGTATTTAGTTACAAGCATCAATAACTTAGCAGTTTTATACCAGTCACAAGGTAAATTTAGTGCAGCCAGATTGCTGCACACAAAAGCATTAGCGATGTGTCGGAGGTTATATGCGAATCTCGACCATAATATTCTAGCTAGGAGCCTCGCTAACCTAGCTGAGTTATACCGTGTCGAAGGACTATTAAACACAGCCGAACCTTTTGCGATAGAATCGTTAGCAATTCGACGACGTTTATTCAGAAATCATGACCATATCGATCTAGTGACAAGTATCAATAACTTATCTCTCATATACCAATTTCAAGGCAATTTGAGCGCAGCCGAACCGTTATGCATGGAAGCATTAGAGATGTTGCTACGGTTGTCATCAGGTTCTCATCATAATGGTCTAGCAACCAGTATTTCTAACTTAGCATCGTTATATATATCTCAAGGAAATTTCAGTGCAGCCGAACCCCTTTTAGAAAAATCCCTAGCAATGGTTCGGCAGCTATACATAGATCGCGATCATGATAATTTAGCTACTAGTATCAATAACTTGGCCATCTTGTATATTGCCCAAAAGCAGCCAGGAAAAGCTTTTCCCTTGATGGTAGAAGCGATGGAAGTAGAAGATAACATTCTTCGTCAATGGTTTGCTTATAGTAATGAGTCAAATCGTCTGGGTTTTGTCAAAGGGATGCAAAGCAGATTAAAGGCATTAGTTTCCCTGCTCTGCCAATATTTTCCCGATGACAGTGAGAAAATCGCCCAGGTAGCGATCGCGGTAGCACGGCGAAAGGCTTTTGCAGCTCAGGCGGAAGTGGAATTAAACTATCTGCGGTATAGCGACAGGTATCCCGATTTAGCTGCGGATTTTCGGGAATTAGCCACCGCTCAAGGCGAACTTACCCACCTCAACCACACCTATTACCATCACCAAGGCGCGATGGATGATTTGGCGAGGGAAGCTCACCAGCAAGCCAAACAAACGCTGACAGAGCAGATCGATCGATTGGAGCGCAAGCTTTCAGCGAATGTGCCGGAATTGCGCCAACTCCAGCAAGATGTCACTCTACCAGCGATTTTTGCTGCGTTACCGGATGATAGTTGTGCGATCGAGTTTTACCGTTTTGATGTGTATAATTTTGCTGCCAATGGGTGGCAAGATCCTCAATATGTGGCGTTTATCCTCGCACCTGGGGGGAATGTTCGGCTGGTGAAATTGGGCGATGCGGGGGAAATCGATCGGTTAATCGATCGATATCGCGATTTGGCTGGTGATGTGAATTTACCGAGTTTTGGTGCGCGTCCAAATCCAGCGAATCCGCCGTCTAAAGTGGTGGTGGCGGTGGAAGATGTTGAGATCGATCGGCAATTGTCCGATCGATTAATAATGCCGATTTTAGAAACAATTGGTGGTGAGATTAAGCAGCTAATTTTTATTCCAGATGGGGCGGTGAATTTCTTACCGATAGGGAATTTGCTAGTGGGTTCAGAAACCCGACTTTTTCAAAAAGTCGGGTTTCTGGGAGCGTTTCTAGGTAAGAGATTTGTCTGTACTTATCTATCTACTTTGCGGGAACTTTTAACTCGCACAGATCGCCCAAATCGATCTCTCAATCCATCGATCGCGATCGGCAATCCAAATTACGATTATCCCAATCCAGTGCCAATTTCACCAGTATTGGCGACAGCGGGTATCTCGATGATGCGGCAATTAGGGACGACTTTTGCACCTATTCCTGAAAGTCAATTATTACTCGACGCGCTCAAGCTGCAACTTACTCCCGATGCTCAATTTTTCACAGGCGATCGGGCTACCGCGAATGTTTTACAAGCTGCTAAATCGCCAAAATCATTATTCATTATCACCCACGGTTATTTACTAGATGGCGATCGAGAATCCGCACAATCGATCGATCCGATGCAGAGTCATGGATTGGCTCTTGCTGGTGCCAATACTTGGTTAGAAGGGAAAGAATTACCCGCCGAAATTGGGAAAGGATTTCTCCTCGCGCGGGATGTCGCTTATCTGGATTTGTTGGGTACGGAAATCGTGTTCTTGATTGCTTGTAGCAGCGGACTCGGTGATGTCAAAACTGGTGAGGGAGTATTTGGCTTGCGACGTGCCTTTGCAATCGCGGGGGTCAAAACACTCATTACCAGTCTTTGGAATGTGCCCACGCGCCCGACAATGCTGTTAACGGATAAATTTTTTGAGGCATATCATCGCGGGGTGGTACCCTCGATCGCACTGCAATCTGCCCAGCAATATGTCAGGGATATTAGCCGTATTGAATTAGAATCTACCAAACTTGGCGAGGAGATTTTAGCCGAGGTCGATCGATTATCTCGTTGTGGCGTGCAGATCGTGGATCCGAACTATCCCCTTCGCCATCCTTATTTCTGGGGTGCCTGGATCTGCCAAGGGGTTTAGATCCTGGAGTTTAGACTAAAAAATGGACATAGCTAAAGTGGCTGCCATCGATCGAAAGCAAGCTGTTGTTAAAAAATACAGTTGGGTCAAAGATTAAGCAGCGACTTTTGGGGATTTTTTAGGTCGAGTTACCCGTTTTTTAAC
>JANMEL010000167.1:0-17300 GCA_031376885.1 Chamaesiphon sp. OTE_70b_metabat_96
AATTAAATCTTAATCTCAACATAATTGCAATACCTTGTCTCGATTTTTAACATATATACTGTTGGGTATTGGGTATTGGGTATTGGGGATAGGGGGTAGGGAGTAGGGGATTTTGAGATCGGGCCAAAATATTTGGCGCGATTGCCTAGAGTGTATATATCGATCGATATAGACGGTGCCTTTTTCGATCGCTCATAGTCCGTACTATCGGCAAAATGCATATATTTGTTGCCACCACAAAGGCTGTACCAACAGATAAATCAGTGGTTAATATGTAGATCTAGCTTGTGGCTCGATTCAAAAGATAGAATTTATTAGACCTCCTGCGAAAGTAAAAGCACAATCATTTTCAATACCGTTTTCACCCCTAAATTCCCCCTATTCCCTGACTTTCGCAGGAAGTCTATTATGAAATGGAAAATAAAACTAAAATGAGTAAATTCGATCGTCTCCTGTGGCTAATTGGCATTTTCATAGTGGTAAGATCTGGGTAGAGTCAGAAATTGCTTTTTTATTCACCTTGACTAAGACAGCCGAAGCAGCTTGAAACAAAGCTGTAACTAAAATACACGATAACATTTATCATTAAAAATGCCCACGATCCGAATCTTGCTAGTTGAAGATGATGAGTTATTTCGATTAGGTTTATCAACTCGACTGTTGGCGGAGAAAGATTTGAAAATTCTTGCCGAAGCCGAGGATGGCGAAACCGCGATCGAATTTGTCAAGACTAATATTCCGATCGATATTGTGATTCTTGATATTGGTTTACCAGGCATCGATGGTTTAGAAACTTGCCAACAAATGAGGTTCTATCGTCCAGATTTACGCATTTTAGTTTTAACATCTAATTATCAACCTCAATCGATCGAAGATTTGATTGCTGCTAATGTCAATGGTTATTGTGTCAAAGGGGTAGCTCCAAATTCGATCGTACTCGCCATTCGATCGATTGTCGCGGGTGCTTCTTGGTGGGATCATGCCTCTAGTCGAGAGATTTTTAGCGCGTTTCGCCACACTGAAAATTTACCAGCGATCGCCAGCGCACCAGTATTAACTACCCTAACCAAGCGAGAGCAAGAAATATTAGCTCTAGTATCGATCGGCAAAAACAATCAAGAAATTGCTGAGGCTTTGTATATTGCTGCTGGTACAGTCCGCGTCCATATACATGCTATTTTGAGTAAACTCAGCGTCCGCGATCGCACCCAAGCCGCAATTTTGGCCATCAAAAATGGTCTTGTCGATCCCCTTTTACTCAGGTAATTATAGCTTTACTTGTCTACTCCCTTTCCGCTCAAAGATTATGTATTTTTTGGTGATTTCAAAGTGTGCATTCAACACAGAGTGCTAGGCTTTGTCCCCAGCTCTCTATCCCCTATCCCCTATCCCCTATCCCCTATCCCCTATCCCCTATCCCCTATCCCCTATCCAAATTAGTTGAATGTAATTTTCCGATCGTTTAGTGGTTGAATCGGACGAGCATCAACGGGATAAAAAGTTTTAAATCGATCGAGCTGTTCTACCGCCATAGAAATCGGCGATTTTAAAATATACCATTTAACGCCCTCACTGCAAGGCGGAGTCGTCAAAGATCCCACATAACTATAATAAGATTTGTGAGTTGGCAATAAATTTGCTGCATTAATAGTGGTGTTTTTGACGATATTTGTCTGACCAGATGGGGGAACCTGCCGCCAAATTGTATTAATTAGAGGATCTTCTTTTCCGGTGTTCATCATCACCCCAACTACCGCAAGTTCATTCGCCAGGTTGCGATGAACTAAGTGTACTTCCATCGCCGCCGCCATGCCATCAATCTGATGTTCGCTAGGGGTATGAAAATGAAACTGTAATAGATCGTACTGCTCTCCATCGATCGAAATACTGCTACCTGGAGCATAATCAATCCGAATCGTATGACCATTATTAACCACAACTAAAGGCGACGATCCATAATTAAATATTATCGGTGCTGAGTTGCCTTTTACTGAGCCTTTGATATCGATCGGCGATTGCTCCATCCCCACCGCACATTTGCCAAATTCAGGGCTGAGTTTGCCCCATGCCTGAGGATTTGTCGCGCCACCATAGCCCCAACTAGACTCAAGACTATCTGCCAAGATAGATACTGGCAATAAGAATCCCGCGATCGAGATTAGAATAGAGATAGCCGCGATCGATAAGTATTTTTTCATCATAAAATTGGGGAGAAGCCCCGCCCTCTTCGGATCCCCATATTGCCATAGATATTTAGTCGATCGACAGACAATATCCCAACCGTACATCATACTTTACAGCCCTATGTCCACTAACCCGAATGGCTCGTCATCCGAGACAGCACCCGAAATTTCACCTGCTATGACTTGTGAAATGACCGTTAGTGGTACCATAGCCGCCGATCCCGAAGATCGAAATAAACTGATCCTCACCACCAGTGATGGTTGTCAATTTCGGGCTGCACCGATCGATAATCTCATCGTCGAAGGCACCAAAACGTGGCAAGCCATCCCCCTGACTCAAAGCGATGGCGAAATCGTCAAAATGCAGATTTTGGGCTGGGTAAAAGCAGATTCACCACCTCCAGACGCTTATCAGTGCATGGGGCGAGTCGTCCAAATCGGCAAAAAACACACAGCCGCCACATTCAAAATCAGTCGCCCCAATGGGCAAGCCACCTTCAGACATACACTCATCAATCCGCCCACAGCGATGCGAATCGAGGAAAAATGGCGGGTAGTCGCTCACCGCGAGGGTAAATACCTCAAAATTGTCGCAGCTACTTGTCAGGAATCGCCCCATCAGAACGCCACCATCCCATCCAATCCAGGCAATTTCGCCCTCCAAGCAGCCAGAAAAGTCATTTCCTTGGATCCCAGCGTTGACGAGGTAGAGGTGCGCCTCATCGCCACAGCAGCCCTCGATAACGCGCTAAAAGACCAAGAGTGGCAACTCACACTATATCTCACCAAAGGTAAAGTCTGGGAATGGGAAGCTCAGAGCATCACATCGCCAAATGTTCGCGGTAGAGTGCAAGTTCATGTAGGGAAGAAAGTCGCCGAGGTATATATCTATCCTGACGGCTGTTTATTACTTCCAGGTGAGGAGATTGACGAGCCGTCTCAAATCGATAGCATCGATGAGATTGTCAAGCCAGAAGATCGGTTGATCGTGACTCCACTCGGTGCGGCGCGAGGGATTGGGGCATCTTGTTTTCGTGTCCAAATCGGCCCTTATGAGATCGTCATGGATGCGGGCACTCGCCCCAAAGGGAGCGATCCTTTGCCCGCATTCGAGTTATTACATCGACCAAATTTAATGCTCGTTACTCACGCTCATTTGGATCATTTGGGAGCCGTACCCGTATTCCATCGTCACTTTCCCGACGTACCGATGATTTGTACCCACGGCACAAGGGAAATTGCTCGCGTGATGCTCACCGATGGCTTGAAAGTGCAGACATATCAGCAACAACAAAATGAAGACTTTCAGCCACTGTATGACGGCAACGATCTCGATCGAACATTATTTCACCTTCAGACTCAACCCGTCGGCATCGATTTCTCACCCTTGCCAGGATTGACAATTCGGTTCATTCATGCTGGGCACATCGTCGGGGCAGCCTGTATTTATATGCAATACGGCAATCGGAGTCTGGTCTATACAGGTGACTATAATACCACCAGCAGCCGCACCGCCGAAGGATTGAAACTCGCCGATTTGCCCAAAGCGGATATGCTGATCACTGAGTCTACCTACGGTGGCGATACCCACCCCTCGCGGAAATCTCAGGAGAGCGATCTGATCGAAGCCGTGATGAAAGTCGTGCAAGCGGGGGGTAATGTATTGATTCCGGCTTTTGCATTAGGTCGCGCCCAGGAGATTATTTTAGCACTTCGTACCAGTCCAATTTTCATGACGGCTAATGTGCCTGTATATGTAGATGGTTTGGTGCGAGAAATTACCGACTTATTCCAAAATCAATTGGATTTACTCCCCAAGACGGTGCGAAATTTTGCCAAAACGCAAACGCCTTTCTTTAATGAGAAATCATCCCCCCATATTATCTCTGTTGGTGGAGCTAGAGAACGTCCCCTCGCAGTCGCCAAACCTTCAGTAGTAATTGCTAGTTCGGGGATGCTCTCAGGTGGTGCTAGTATGCACTATGCTAAAATGTTATTAGAGCGAGAAAATGCCGCAATTTTTATCTCTGGTTATACCGATGAAGAATCCCCAGGACGATTTTTACAAACTTTAGAACCAGGTGAGGAAATCGAATTTGATGGGGCACTTTTGACTGTCAGAGCGACAATTCAACGCTTTAATTTGTCCGCTCATGCCGATCGAGTTGGCATTACCCAAGTCATTCATCGAGTCGCGCCACAACATCTAATTCTCATTCACGGCTCCAAAACAGCCCTCCATGAACTTTCTCGCGCGGGAGATTTGCGCGAGAAATATTGGATTCACATCCCCGAAGTTGGCGACGAAATTGTCTTCGACAAACCACCAGAACATCTATCCCAAGGACAAATTGCCCGTGTAGATGCAGGGCAAGAATTTGAGATAGAAATCGAAGCGGAATATGACGGTGCCTGGTTGCGAATCGCTGAAACAGTACTCGAAGATCCACGTTGGCAACATCTCTCGGCAACGGGGCTATTATCAGCAAAATGGACGAAGGCGGGATTATTACTCAAGCCTGCAAACTTCAAGGGAATTACCATTGATGCAGCAGTCGAATCTGGACTCGATTGTTGCGCTATCTGTGGATTTTTTGACGGCCAAATTTGTCGCGGCGAAGAAAGTCCACTCTATAAAAGAGATGTGGATCCTTTTGCAAAATGTGGAGAATTCGAGCGGCAAATAGTTTCTATTGACAAGGATGAGGAAATAGTAGAACTAGAAGATGATGATCTGGATCTATTAGATCTTGAGTGATGGAATCTTTGATTCTATCGATCTAATCAACTGCTATAATTCACGATATAGGATCCCACGTCGATCGATCGGTATTCCAGTTTCAGCTTCTTGTTGTCGAATTTGTTGAAATCCAGCAGTCAATTTATCCTCCGGTATTGTGCTTTGTCTGGTGATAAACAATTAGCAGAGATCTAAACTATTTGATACCTCATGATAAGGCAAGCAGCGATAAATTATCATCTCCATAAAATAATTCTATCGCAGTAAAATCACGACGTAACAAATTTTCGACTTGTAATGTCGAACAGTTACCAAGCCTAAGCCAAATAACTTTTGGTGGGTTCCCAAATACTAAGCTGAGGTCGTGCATATCAGCATCTTTCGAGACAATCATGAAATTATTATCTTTTGCATAATCCCAAACTATGGGATCTATAGTTGCTTTCATGCCTACATCTCGAACGTGAATCGAATGTGGAAAAAGAGTTGCTAAACGCTGCGGCAACTTGGGTGATAAGTTTTCGTCAAAAAGTAATTTCATACGGGTAATGGAGCGGTCATAAACCGACGCTCACGGTCAGCAGCATAAGCAATACAGGCTTTTAAATCCTCCCGTGTTAGATCGGGAAAATCATCGAGTATTTCCGTTTCAGTCATCTCGGAAGCAAGATATTCAAGTACCTCATAAACCGTAATTCGCAAGCCGCGCACACAAGGTTTCCCACCGCGTTTATTTGGTTCGATCGTAATATAATCCTGGTAATTCATAATTAAAATTATCGATTAAGTGTTAATTGACAGATAATAAATAGAAGCCATTAAAGACTTTATTTCAGCTTGTCAAGCCTAGCATATTTTCAATTAAATTACCATATTTAATCGTAGACACTTTACCCATCGGATTGATTGCTAGATATTCAGCCGCCCGTTACTCATTTTTCTTGACGGCACTCAAGGATTGACGATTAATCGAGCTTTCTTGAGGACGAATTGCATCACACTTTCCTCCTTGGAAATAATGTCTACCCTGCCTTCCATCCCTGGTTGAATTGGGCATTTAGTTCTACCATTACTGAGAATTGATGTAGCTGGTTTCACAGTTACTTCATAAGTAGAACTCGATCGATCTCCCCCTTTATTCGGCTCTTCATTCCCAATCGCTTTCGCGGCTGATTTTACATCCGGTGAAATTGTCACCACCTTTCCAGCCAAAACCCCATGCTCCGTATACGGACAAGCAGATACGCGCATTTGGACGAGTTGACCGATTTGGACTTTGCCGATATCTTGAGCCGTTACAGCAGCTACGATCGACACAGGGGTGCCACTGGGCGCAATTTGAGCGATGCGATCGCCAGGGCGTAGTACTTGACGATTGTTCCGAATGTTCAACTCCTGAATGATGCCAGATACAGGTGCGCGAACGATCGTCGCTTGGATTTCGACCTCCATTTGGCGGATTTCCGTCTGATTTTTGACGATCTGACTCTGAATTTCTACCCGTTGCTGAAGTAGTTGTTCGCGCTCCTTCTCTAGTCGAGCGACGCTAGCAACCCCTGTAGCCCGTTCCAGGGCGATTTTCTCTCCCATCATCATAATATCTGCCGTGCTGGGATTAAGGGCGGCTTGAGCGCGATTTTGGGCGGCTTGGGTGGCTTTGGTACTGTATTCCAGTCGGGCGATAATTTGTTTTTGTTTATTAATTGTAGCTTGTTGGGCATTGACGGCTTGTAATTGTTGTTCGACGGCTAATTCTGCCTCTTCTAATTGATTTTTGGAAATCGCGCCAGCTTGAGCGACGCTACGATATCGCTCGGCTTTGGCGATGGCGGATTGATATACAGCTTGAACTGATTTTAGGTTGGCTCCGGTGACTTCCAATTCTACTTCGGCGACTTGGCGTTCTTTGTCAGCAACCATGAAATTTGCGGCGGCTTCAGCAACTTGGGATCTACTCGTAATTTGTTTGTCTCGGTAATCTCTTTGGAAGCGCAGGCGTTCGGCTTGCACGCTTGCCATTGCTCGATTTGTGCGATCGACTTCGGCGGCAATTTGGCGATCGACTGCCAACATCTGCGCGTCAATTGTGCCGATTTGTTGTCCAGCTTTTTGGATATCTCCAGTTAATTGAGTTCGTTTATTTGTCAATCGATCGTCATTCAGTTTGGCGATAATCTCTCCTTGTCTGACAGTTTGATTTTCTTTAATTAAAATACTGACGATCGAACCCTCAACTGGTGATTGAACGATCCGTAATTCCCCCATCGGTCGAATTGCCGCGACAGCTTGAATCGATATTTTATACTTTAGTACAGTTGACAGACCAACCGCAATCCCAAAGATACTAACTAGAGCCAAAACCCCTACCGTCATCCACATATCGATCGGCGGTAAAAATTCATTGGGGGTACTAATCTGTAAGGAACCCACTGGATCGATCTTGACAAGATCTCCAGTTTTGGGGCCATTGTCGGAGTGAATAAGGTTGGTTGTCAAGGTTCGTGGTAGGAGGGTGGTAGGGTAGGAGGGTAGGAGGGTGGGAGGGTAGGAGGGTAGGAGGGTAGGAGGGTAGGAGGGTGTTAGGGTGTTAGGGTACCCCTGTTAAGGTGACTTTTTCTACTGGTAAATCGACAAAATGGCGTAGAAGCGTCAAATACTGATGTTTTTGCCCTTCCCTTAATCTCCCCCTCTCACAAACCAACAAAGCGGCTTGCTCCGGTCGGGTTCCCCGACCATGGAAGCAAGACAAGACAGCGACCGGATTCACCATACCTACCGTCTTAAACAACCTATTTTTGATGGGGGCTTGGGGGGGGGACACTCCCCCACCCAATGGGGGGTCTGGGGGTCAGAACCCCCAGATCCGGGTTCTGTCCTCACTAACAACAATCGCAATCCACAAGTATTTATCATTTACCGCTCCGATTAGTACAAACACTCACCTTAACAGGGGTAGGTGTTAGGGTTGTAGAGTCCCCCCCCTCTCCCCCTCTCCCTTTACGGATTCAAGAAATTCAAATGCGGCCCAGGTAGCTCCGACAATTCTTGTGGAGTAGCAGTAAGTTTGACTTCGCCGCGATCGATATAAACCACAAAATCCGATCGTAAAATCACTCGCGGGCGATGACTAATGGTCAGGGTAGTTTTGCCCTGACGAGAACTGAGTAACCGATCGAGTACCTCATTTTCTAAGAGCGGATCTAGGGCACCTGTAGATTCATCTAAAATTAGGATCGGTGGATTAGAAATAATCGCTCTGGCGATCGCGAGTCGTTGCTGTTGTCCACCAGAAAGATTGGCCCCAAACTCACCTAAGACAGTGTGATATTTGTCAGGTAATGCACTGATAAATTCATCCGCACAGGCAATATCACAAGCCATAACTATATCGGCAAAGCTGATATCTGGATAGGTAAATTGGAAGTTTTCGATAATCGATCGACTCCAGAAATGTGGAGTTTGGGGTACTAGCACTACTTGTTGGCGCAAGCATTCTAGAGACATATCCTGTTGATTGTAGTTACCATAACGGATATTCCCAGATTGCAACGGATACAAACTAGTCAACAACTTAGTCACAGTACTTTTACCACAACCAGATTGACCGATTAGAGCTGTAACTTTGCCACCAGGAATCATCAGATTAAAATCTTTGAGCAAGTCAACTCTACCCGCATGGTGAAAAGAGATCTGGGAGAAAGTAATATCCGCATCAGCTTTAATCTCTACCCAGGGTTTCGGTTGAGAATAGTCATCTTCTGCCGGAATTTCCATCACCTCATTCAAGCGTTGCACCACGATTTTGGCAGTAATAAATTCATCTAACAACTGGAGCACCGAGCCAAGAAAATCAAAAAAATTGCCACTCATGCCACTAAAAGCAATTAATTGACCGATACTCAAAGTTCGATCGATTACCAACGAACTACCCATTAATAGTAAACCGACACTACTTAGACTACTAATCATCCCGACGATCGTACTAGTATAGATTTCTATTTGCATCGTTCCCCACTCCAGATTTGCCAGACGACCAAAATTACGTTGATATTCTCCCCAAGCTTGAGGAGAACCTTGGGTAGTTTTGAGCACCATTGCACCGCGAAATGTCTCTACCAAAAATCCCTGATTTTCGGCACTTTCCGTAATCAAACTGCGGGTTTTATTCTGGAGTGCAGGTAGAAATAATAGATTGACAAAAACGATGACAACAAAAAACCCAATCGCCACCAGAGTCAATTGATAGCTATACCATATCATCAGCGATAGCGAAATAATGGCAATGAAAAATTGACTAGGCAATCCCAGCACCACTTGAGAAACTAGACTATTAATTTGCCGAACATCACTGAGCCGACTAACAACTTCCCCACTCCGGTGAGCGTCAAAATAAGACAAAGGTAAACGAAATAATTTGAAGCCATAATCGAGATTCAATCCCAATTTCAATCTTTGACTAAAATGACCAACAATGTGAGATTGGATAAAGCCAATCACACTCTTAAATACATTGAAAATAATCACAGAAATCCCCATCGCGATCAATAGTTGTCGATCGCCCCGCACGAGCACATCATCCGTGAGCACCTGCATCATAATCGGTAGGGCGAGGGCGAGCAATCCCACCAAACAATTGAGGACGATCGCCTGTAGCACCAAATGACTATAAGGTAAAATCCGCCTGAAAAATGGAGCAAAGCCACTGAGCTTATCTTGTTGCTGCTGTCTAAATCGGAGTTCGTCGGGGGTCAATATCAACACTACAAGATCTGCCCAAGCACTGACTAATTCCTGACGACTAACCCGCCGAATCCCACTACCAGGATCGCCAATAATATATTTTCTCCCCTTCTGTGCATACAACACCACCCAATGATTGCCTTCCCAGTGGATAATCATCGGCAAGGGAGCAGCCTTGAGATTGTCCACCAGTTGGGGGTCAGCTTTGACAGGGCGGGCATTAAATCCTAATGTCTCAGCCCCCCGTCGCAATCCGAGTAATGTGGTGCCACGGGAGCCTGTACCCACCGCTGTTCGCACGCGGCTGATGGCAAAGGTACGCCCATAATGCTTCGCAACTGTCGCCAGACACGCCGCTGCACAATCTTCTTCGTTATGTTGTAAAACAATTGGGTATTTCATAGGTACTTGGGAGTTGGGAGTTGGAAGAACTCAAGCCCCAATTTTCTCGATCTTGTTTCAAATCCATACTCAAAGAACCAAGTAAAATCACAAAATGATTTCACTTGGTTGAGATTAAGATCGAGTCAGTTGAGGATGATGGGATATCGATTAGTTATGGCTAATTTAGTCCGAACTTTTCGACGATCTTTTACCTGCTTCTAGCAAGATTTAACGCTCCAGATGGAAACAAAGAACTTTTTATAGTCGTATTTTTTGTAGCTGTGTTCGCAATTGTCATCATGTTTGTGTTCTTTCTTGTGACCACAGGAGTCATCATGCTCGTGGCGTTTTTCTTTCTTTTCGTAGCAGTGTGAACCACCACCATTAACTGTTTCTGACATGTCATCGGTCATTTCTGTCCAAAGCGTTGGTGCAAAGATTGTTGCTTTCATGATTTTTAAATGATGTGTTTATTGGTAATCGAGGTGTTCTTGACCTCCCCCTTATCATTGCACCTAAAAATCTATCGATCAATCGGCTAATCGGCTAATGTAATAATATGTCTTTATCGGTCATTAATTGATGTTTAATTACCAAGCCAAGCGATCGACAAAACAATTATGGAAATAACTCTCTTTCTTCTGAAAAGAGTACCATTATGTCTCAAAATATTTAGTTCGATTCAGTAGAAATTAAACTTTTGTACGCATTTAGACATATGCTTGTGTTAATGGCAGGGATGTGGATATTATGTAGAAGTATCATGACTATTTTTATTGGGGAAGGAGTGTCTAACCATCGAATTAACAGATCTTCAGAATATCTCAGCACTAATGGCGATGCTCCATTCACCAAGATCGATTGATGATTTTCCAGAACACGTACTCTCATTTTTGGTAGAATCGATCGGCTTTCCTCGTTCGATTCGATGTGGACTTAATGCTCAGATAATCCAGTCATCAAACTATTTGACAATTCTTTCATCACCAAATATTCAGACAGGTTTACTGCCTATTGAGGAGAGAGTTGTTAGTCAATCGATCGCCAGATCTATCAATCTGCTCCAACAGCCTCCAGACTGTATGATGAAAGTTGCGGAGATTGTTAGTAAGTCAGAAGCTTATTATTTGGAAGGTATATACTGGCGGTTTCATGAGTCAATCGAACTAGATCGATTCTCTTCCAGAGCGGCTACGCCAACGAGCGATCGCATGTTCATCGATCCAATTCATCCGATGATTACTCACGCTAATTATTTGTTGGAAGCAGATTTGTTGACGATCGCGATTAGTCGAGAGCATTTCTTGGCTGATGATTCTACCAAGGCGAGTCTGTGTGAAGGCGATCGATATTTGCTGGATTTTATTCATCCCCATCTCTTACAGGCATATCAAAATTCTGTTGCCCTGACTAATATTCAACAGCAACTAACCGAATCTGCACGATCTAAACCGCAGTTATTTTCAGTGGAGGCGATTCAATCATTAGGCTTGACAAAAAGAGAAGCAGAAGTATTGTGTGCGATCGCCCAAGAAAAAAGTAACTCGGACATTGCGATCGCCCTAGAATGCAGTTTGAGCACTGTCAAAAAGCATTTAGAACATATTTATGAAAAACTAGCAGTACAGACGCGTACCGCTGCGGTAATGACTGCCCTAGTGAGATTAGGATCGATCGATAACTAACCTAAATTGGTTTTTAGAAACTGCTGGGCGAAAATTTTGGCCATTGCCGCTGCCCCACCTGCCCCACCAACCCGCTCAAATCCGCTCATGCGGGCATGTTCGAGATAGTCTTTGTCTTCTAGAGTGCGATGGATGGCGACGGCTGCTTCAGCGATAGTTTCGGGGGTAGCTGGTTTGGTGCCAATGGTTTGAATGGATGAACCCAATAGTCGCATTTGCGCTTCGGCGAAAGCATATGTAAACTGAGGGCCAGCACTCGGAATTTGAATCACTGGTTTACCTAAGCCGACTGCTTGTTCGATCGCTGTCCCAGCCATGCCCACAACTAGATCGCATTGATGTAAAATGTCTGCAAAGGCATCGCAAAAGCACAGTACCCTAATTTGAGATTGGGGATGGGTGAGATTGCCTGTAGAATGATATTCCCATCCTCGTTGTTCGGCTACTCGTTGTAATTGACTTATCCCTGTATTGTCAGGTAGAAATAAGTTTGGTGTCACGGCGGCGCGAAACTGAATCCCCTGAGGAAATTTGGGAGTTGTCGCAATTGCCAGATCTAGCAATAATTGTAAATTAGTTCCGGCTTCTGGTAATCTACTTCCGGGTAAGAATGCGATGAGGGGTATTTTGGGTACCAACTGAAGATCTTTTCCAGTCAATTCTAGGGCATCCATAGCGGGGAATCCCACAAAAGTTGCTTTATCATAACCCTGAGCGGTGAGCATCTCAGCGGTATATTTATCGCGGGTAAAAATTGTTTGACATCGATCGGATTTCAAGAGTACATCGGCGGGAAAGGGAAATTTCATCCGATTTTCGTAATGAGCCGAACTAGCTATATTAAATACGGTATATGGATTTTGGGTCAGGTAAGCAGCTAGCAAAGCGACGATATCCCCAATTGCAAAGACTGCTGTATTGCCGCGACTATAGTTCCGAATAAATTGAATTTGCTGCCATAGTAAAGGTAGTAAACCAGATCGAATATCTTTGACTAATTCCATTCGATCGCTATTGATAAATCCACCTGATGGTAGCGATCCAGTTGGACCAATTTCTACACCCAAATTTCGATAGGCGTTACCTTGCCCTACAATTGGCATCGCTGCTATTTGCAATTGGGGATGCTGTTCTATCAAAGCTTTTAAAATTAAGCTACCGCTCAGATCTTCCCCATGTCCATTACTGATAAATAAGACTTTTTTAATTTTGCAATTCAACTGTATACTGTCCATTCGTTGTTGCTAAGGTATAAGTATTTAATAATATGCATATCTGTAGGTTGGGTAGAAGCCCTCGTCGGCGTAGCCTTTCGCCTCGAAATAACCCAACATCCTCAGAGCGTTGGGTTTCGAGGCTCAACCCAACCTACGCAAGTTATTTAATCATCGTTCCTAAGTTAGAAGTTTGGTATATAAATCTTCAGTCTTCATCAACATTCGATCGACCGTAAAATACTCCTCATATCTTTGTCTTCCATTTTTGGCAAATTCATCAACTAATTCGGGTCGATCGAGTAAGTATTGCATTTTTTCGGCTAAAGTATCAACATCTTGCGGCGGAACTATAAAACCAGTCTTACCATCAGCAATTTGTTCGACAATCCCGCCAATAGTCGTACCGATTGCCGCTTTCTGTTGAGACATTGCCTCTGCAAAAGCCAAGCTGCAAGCTTCTTGTAGAGATGGCAAAACAAAGAAATTAAACAAGCTCATTAATTCGGGTAGATCGTTTATATATCCAGCGAAAATAGTTCGATCGGCAATCCCCAAATCTTGGGCTTGTTGTTTGAGTTGTTGTTCCAATTCTCCCACGCCCGCAATAACTAATCGTAAATTTGGCTGATCTTTCGCCACTCTTGCAAAGGCTTGTATTAGGTATGTCAAGCCTTTGGCTTCTGATAGTCTAGCGGCTGTGCCGATAATCGTTTGAGTAGTAGGATCTAAATTAAATTGCTTCGCTAAATCATCTACTTTCGATCGATCTATTATTGGTGTCGGTACGCCATTATAAATCATCTCAAGTTTGGCTCTATTCATCCCAAACTTTAACAAAATATCAGATTCAGTTTGACAAACTGAAATCACTCTAGTCGCCAAAGGATTGGCAAACAAACAAGCTAAACGATAACTAATCTCGGCACTAGCACCATGATAACCATGTACGGTGAAGACGATCGGCAATTTTGGGAATAAGAGCCGAATGGGAATCATCAACTCATGGGCACCATGAACGTGAATTAGATCGATCGGTTGGCGTGCTTGTGCAGCTTTGATACCAGCAATTAGTTCTTGCAAACCACGAAAGAAATTGCGTTCCCACGCGGTAAATTCATGATAAATAATATCTTGCTCTAAAAAAGGTGGCAATCCTTTTCCCGTGGGAGCGAGTAGCGAAATCCGATATCGATGCTGATACTCTTTGATGAGACTTAATGCCTGTCTTTCGGTACCGCCCAAATTGAGATAGGGTAGAACATAAACCAGATGTTTCGATGCTGACTGACTCATCTATTTTTGCCAATGGCTAGGATTTTTATTACTCAACTAAGCTTTAAACGGCGAAGATATCGACCTTCTAGAATTACTTCAGATCCCCGACTTCTCCAAGAAGTCGGGGATCTGACCCCTATCGGTGAGTGTCAATTCATTACTTTCATCAAACAATCCGCGATTCGTTTTGCTGCGCCAGGAGTGCCCATTCTCAACAAACCATTACTCGCAATTACTTGCAATCCATCGGGTTGATTGAGTACTCGCTGAATTTCATGCCCCACCTGTTGAGGATTGGGAATTAAAATGATTGACTCACCCAAAAGTCGAGTTTGAGCCTCAGCAAAATCTGGGGTAAATTGTGGCCCCATTCCAGGAATTGTAAAGGCTGGTTTGCCCAAACTGATAAACTGTTCGGTAGCAGTTCCCGCCATCGCGATCGCACAGTCGCCCAAGTACATACACTGTTGATAAGCTTGGGTCGTAATAATAATTGTCGCATTATCCCGTCGATAATAAATAGCTCTACTATCCAGAATTGGATGGGGCAAATCTAAATGTGGCGGGGCAATTTGAATCCAGCCTTGCCCCTTGAGATTGCTCTGTAAGGTGCCCAAATCGAGTCCAGGTGCGATCGCCGCCAAACAGACGATCGACAAGCGCGGAAAGACCGGAATCAGGCTATTGACAGCAATAACGATCTGCTCCCAATTATCATAAACTTCGGGAGCGCGAGAACCAGGTAAAAGCGTCACAATCAACGGTCGCATTCCTTCTATATGAGCTGATTGAGGAGGATTCCAAGTAACTCCATCAGTCATCGGATTGCCCAGATCGAACGATGAAATCTTGCGTCGTTGCAAAATCTCAGTCGTCAATCGATCTCGCGGAAATACCCCTTTACACCGACTCCTACTCATCAACCAACGTTCCCAAGGTAGATAAATCGAACCAGTCTTAACCTCGAATCGATTTTGATAACCAGCAAGAGGTTTACCCTCTCCATCTCTGAAATAATACTCTGATTTTGCCGTACCGATAAAGGCATAATCCGCCCCACTCAACCAACCAAATAAGAGGGGGACAATATCACCCACCGCCAGAATTTTACCACCCGATCGCGCCCAATTTCTGACAGCTTGGATTTGACCGATCGTCAACTTCACCAATCCGCCGCGAATATCTCCCACCAATTGGCGACTATCTCGGTAGATAAAACCACCCGACGGCATCGTCTGCACTGGGCCGACGATCGGAAAACCATTATTACTATAAGCTGTGCCGACACCAACGATCGGCAAAGTCACAATCGATTCCGGCGGGTGAGCTAATCGCTGCAACTCTTGGAGTACAGGTAATGCGATCGCATCTTCGCCATGTCCATTACTAATACAGAGGAGTTTCATAATTAGGGAATAGGGGATAGGGGATAGGGATGAGGGATGAGGGGATAGAGATGAGGGTCTGTAGGGTCGGGTTTATGCTAGGGATAACGATTTTACTAGAAATTCATTCAAACCCGCCCTCCTCACTAGGGATGTAGTGCTGAATTTTAATCCCTATTCCCTATTCCCTATTCCCTATTCCCTCAAAATACTATATAATAAAAAGACTTGGGGCTGTAAAGGTTTCGACGTGTTGGCGAAGGCTGCACTGTGATACAGGTCGAGAGTGAGTCACCTCTCGTTAATATCGGCTCAAAATAAATATAGATGCAAACAACATTGTACCTTTCGCTCGTAAAGCAGCTCCTGTAGCCGCTTAAAAAAACGCTTACGATTAATTTCTAAGTCGAGCATTTATAGTATGACTCCGTTAATTACTATAGATAACCCCCAACGGATGCTCTATCCAACCGTCTCTGGTAGGTTGTATAGCTAAGATTCATCAGAGCATCCTGCGACCTGGGACAATTGGTCACTCCCGTCTTGAGGATTAGATAGACTATACCTGTGAATGAGCGGAAAGTTAATACCCAGGGCGGACGGCAGTTCGACTCTGCCCAGCTCCATTATACTATCAAGCCTCGATCGACTATTATGTTCGATCGAGGTTTGTTTTTGAGCGGGAAACCGTAATATAGTAAATATGTATTTGAATTAGGATAGTAGGCAGGGGTGAGGGATGAGGGGTGAGGGGTCAGTTTTGACTCGATGTCACCATCACTTAGAATCTGTTTTCACCGCCCTGACGACTGCTATGGTTCACTTCGGCTACGCTGAGTGAACTAATCACAAAATATCAAAATTCGATCGCAATTAAACAAACATGTTAGAACTCTATCAATTTGAATTTTCCCAATTTTCCGAAAAAGTCAGACTAATCTTGGACTATAAGGGATTAGCATACCGCAAAATCGAAGTCGTACCAGGCGTGGGACAATTAGACTTGTATCGGATGTCTGGACAAAGACAAGCTCCGGTCTTGAAAGATGGCAGTACCATCATCGCTGATTCTACCGCGATCGCTTTCTATTTGGACAAGACCTATCCAGACAAACCAATATTACCAACAAACCCCCAACAACTAGCAACTTGTATCTTGCTAGAACAGTGGGCAGACGATGCGATCGGGTCAAAAGGGCGTAAAATTCTTTTTGAAGGACTAAAGAACGATCGCCTACGAACATCCATCTTACCCACAGACACACCCGACTTACTCAAAAACTTAGTCAGCTCAATTCCCAGAGAAGCAATGGATGTATTAGGCTTGGGCATCGGTTTAACCCCAGACAATATCAAAGCCAACACCGCAGAAATGCACCGCAGCCTACAATCGATCTGTACACTACTAACAGAACAACCTTGCGCTTATCTCACAGGCGACACACCCAGCCTAGCAGACTTGACGATCGCCGGACTGAGCCTAGTCCTCAAAATTCCCGCTGGGCCTTATCTAAATATACCCGATAATCTCAAAGGTAAAGGAGTCCCAGGCTTCGCCGACAACCCCGACTACGACGTATTCTTCACCTGGCGCGACAAACTATACGCCGATTTCCGCAAACCACACACCCCAGATATTAGCAATTCTGGCACATCGCCGACGGTAATTGCGATCGACTAGGGGATAGGGG
>JANMEL010000168.1:0-3779 GCA_031376885.1 Chamaesiphon sp. OTE_70b_metabat_96
AGACGGTGGAGTGGGCTTACGGCAGATTTGTTGGTGTGTGGGATGCGGATGTTGTTGAGAGAATCGCAAAATCCGTCTCAGGAAAACTTGTGTATACACGGTAGAATTCTACAGGGGATAGAGGATGGGGGATAGGGGGTGGTAGGGTGGTAGGGTGGTAGGGTTAAAGACTGGACTTTATAAGTGTATTGGGCTGGAATCAGATCCCCGACTTCTTGAGAGAAGTCGGGGATCTTGAGTAATTCGGGTGATTTAAGGTCACCAATGACCCCTATTCCCTATTCCCTATTCCCTATTCCCTATTCCCTATTCCCTATTCCCTATTCCCTATTCCCTATTCCCTGCCTATTTGCCGACTAATTGCGTTAGTGTTGCGAGTAAATCTTGCTCTTTGAAGGGTTTGGAGAAGTAGCCAGTGGCACCGAGATTCATTGCTAGTTTGCGGTGTTTATCGCCGCTACGGGAGGTGAGCATGAGCACGGGGATGTTTTTGAACTGAGGCTGACTTTTGACGGTGGCAAGGAAGCCGTAGCCGTCCATCCGAGGCATTTCGATATCGCAGACAACGGCTTGAGCCAAGAGTCCGGCTTGGAGTTTTTCGATCGCTTCTTGCCCATCTTTGGCTTGCTCGACTTGGTAGCCGGACTTTTCGAGGGTGAGGGCGACAAATCGGCGAACATTGATTGAGTCATCGACGACGAGTATTCTAGGGCGTTGTGGGGGGCTAGATTGGGTTTCGGTGGCGTAGTCGTCATTGTCAGCGATCGGCGATCGGTTGAAGTCTAGCGGCTGTGTTAGGGATTTGAAGGTATTGCTGGCTGTTTGTGCGGAAATATTTTGAGATCGATCGATCCAGCGAATAAACTCGATCGCGTCTAATAATGGTACGACTCTGCCATCGCCCAAGATCGTGCAGCCTGTGAATCCAGGGGGCATTTTAATCGTACCTTGAGGTTGACGAACAGTGACTTCTTGTTCGCCCCAAAATTTGTCGATTTCGATCGCGACAGCATCTTCACCGAGATCGATCGCCAGCACTGTCGGACAGCCAATGACTGGTACGATATTGGTGGCTAATTGAGGAT
Source organism: Chamaesiphon sp. OTE_70b_metabat_96 (assembly GCA_031376885.1). Taxonomy (GTDB): domain Bacteria; phylum Cyanobacteriota; class Cyanobacteriia; order Cyanobacteriales; family Chamaesiphonaceae; genus Chamaesiphon. The sequence goes on from JANMEL010000168.1 coordinate 1,086, forward strand.
TGAGGTAGGGGAGATGGAGATAGTCTTGGGGGGCGATGAGGCGCATGGTAAAGCCTTCCCATTCCAGCATCCTTTGACCTTGAGTGGTGACAATATGCTCAGGAGTGAGTAAAATAATCTCTTCGACAATATTACTCGGAACTGCTAACCAGATCCCTTTGATTTCTACCAATAGAACACGGACGACCGAAAGGGTAAATGGTACGGTAATGGTAAAGGTACTACCTGCGCCAATTTTGGTATCGACGAAGATGTCGCCGTTGAGAGATTGAATATTTGTCCGCACTACATCCATCCCGACACCACGCCCAGATAGATCTGTGACTTTGGCGGCGGTACTAAAGCCTGGTTCAAAAATCAGCTCTAGTAGTTCGCTATCCTGGAAATTGGCGATTTGTCGATCGTCTACGCCCATTTTTTTGACTTTGGCGCGGATTTTGTCGAGGTCGATGCCACCACCATCGTCTTTAATGGTAATTACGGTTCGATCGCCGCGATACATTGCCGCGATTTCGATCGTCCCCAGATCGGGTTTCCCGCTCGCTCGACGCACGGCACTGGTTTCGATGCCGTGATCGAAGGCATTGCGGACGAGGTGCATCAGGGGGTCATTTAGGGCCTCTAGAACGCTTCTTTCGATGAGGGTTGTTCCGCCTTTGAATTGGAGGTCGATCGGTTTGGCATGTTCGATCGATAGGTTCCTAATTGCGCGGGGAAAGCGATTGAATAAGTCGGATACTGGGCGCATTCGGACTTGAGTTAAGCCAGTTTGAAGTTGTTTGGCGGTGCGATTGAGATCGCGGGTAGTGCGCTCGGTATCATTGAGTTGGAGATCGAGATCTGTGGATATTTCTTCGATTTGGACGATATTATCCATTACTTCTTGGGAGAGAAGATGGAGTTCGCTGTAGCGATCGAATTCGAGTAGATCGAATTGATTTGTCAAGTCACTAGTTAGTGTGGAAGTCGAAGTTTGGGGATCTGGGGGCTGGATTTCAGTTGTGCTGGCATCATAGGCGGCACGAAGACGAGTATTTGATTGCTCTAGTTGTTGAACTTTGCTATGAAGATTGGCGACTAATTGGCGAATTCCTTTGAGTTGGATATTTAAGCCGTTTCGATCGATGGTAAGTTCGCCAAATAAATCCCCAAGTTGTTCTAATTGTTTGGTGGCAACTCGAATAGTTTGTTCGGCAGTTTTGGGAGCGTTGGTTTGACTATCGTTATTGTGGTGGTGTGATTCGCCAGGGACTTCTGGAGCGGCATCGAGGGCATCAAAAAGGTCGTTGATTTCTCGATCTAAATAAGTTTCTTTTTTAGCTGGGGCGACAGGTTCTGGCTTTAGCCCGCCTGAAGGTAGAACTGGGAAAGCCGAGATTGCTGAAAATAAGTCGATCGCATCACCATCAAAGGAGAGATCGCCACTCATATCGACTCGATCGAAAGCAGAGAGATAATCCTCATCGAGATCGCTTAAATGCTCTATTTCCGCGAGATTATCTGAGTCAAGTAGATCGATTTCTGTTTCAGATTGGTCGAAGGTAATATCGCCAAATGGATCGTAATCTTCCAACTCACCGCTACTCGTAATCGTCGAGAAAGATGGTGCTTTATCGATCGGCGATCGATCTAATGAATCACCTAAACTTCTCAGTTCGACTGGCTCAAATTGCCAATCGATCGAGATCGAATTACTAATGACAGGTCGATCGGCTAGATCGAAATCATCAAAACTCGACAGTGAATCCATTGTAAAATCATTTAGATCGAACGCCTGTTCGCTCGTACCAGCTATCGATGCGGAATTAACAGGTGATTCACTCCGCTCGGTTTCTAGAGTAGTCCAATCTGGCAATTCATCATCTACTACCATCGGCGGAATTCCCGATCCAGGTAGCTCGATTTCGATCGGTAAATTGGTAGTTTGACCGATTAATACCATCGCCTGAGTGCGTCGCCATGCACCGATAGCTAAAGCCGCAACTTGACTAATTTGATGGGGTTGGGCTTCTAAATGGATCGATACCGATCGACATAAACTAGCAAAAGCAGGCAATTCAACCATTTCGGCTAAACCACCTAATTCCTCAGTCGCAACTTGCAATTCATCAGACAAATTACCATGATTGCCACTATCGATAATCGCTTCCAAATCCGTCAGACAACGTTCGACTTCTGATTCAAATAGAAAAGTGAGAATATCCTCTCCCGATTCTGAAGCCAACATATTCGCTTCATCTTCAGGTTGAAAGTCACCCAACCTGTCGCGCAACTGAGCAAAGATCGGGTGAACTTGAGCATCTAGCCAAGCTGTATCGGCATCTTTCCCTTGACGATTGAGCACGACAATTTGCCGCAATCGATCGACCGTCTGCAATAACAATTGTTCGATTTGGCGATCGGGTTTAGTAGCTTTGCCATATTGAATGATTTTAAAATAATCCTCCAAGTGGTGCCCCAATCCAGCCAGAGTTGTAAATCCCATCATCCCCGCACCACCCTTGATCGAGTGGGCAGCTCGCAGAATTGCATCCAATTGTTTGCCGCTAACTTCACCAGCACCCAATCCAATTAATCCCGATTCAATACTATCTAAATAATCGGTCGCTTCTTCTAAAAATTGAAGCTTAATTTGTTGTTCTCGATCTGAAGTAATCATCTAGGGGATAGGGGATAGGGGGTAGGGGATAGGGG
>JANMEL010000192.1:0-30915 GCA_031376885.1 Chamaesiphon sp. OTE_70b_metabat_96
TTAGCGCCTATTTTTTTTACGGGTTGGGTTTTTTGTGTCTGTATGTTTCGCTGGGTTCAGGGGTTTGGGGTCAGCTAAATGTGCGGTTTTGGGGTCCCCCCTGTCTTGTCTTTTTTTTTTTCGGGGGTAACCCCCGAATAAAAACGCCGCAAGTAGAGCACCTTTTCAAGACAGGGGTCAGTTTGGAAAAGCTGACGCAATAGTGGTTTGTTGGCGTAGCCTCCGCCAGAGCGGAAGCGTTTGCATCTGTCCGAACCGCCCTGGCGGTTGCTTTATTTTGGATATCTAAACGCTGTGTCAGACTTCCTTTCTCTTGCAGCATTCCTGCTTTTCTGAAGTAGGATTGCCTATTGCTCATGCCTTTCACGGCTAATAATGTAACTTCGATCGTCAGCAAGTGTTGGCGTTAATTATCGATCGAATAATTATACCTATACTGCAAATTATATTAACTTTTGTTGTTTATTACTTAATCATGAGTACTGAGAAAATTAGAACTAGTACTAGCAACCTGGAAATAGGGATTAACCACTTCTAGAATTCCACCTGTATTCGTCGTGGCAGAACTACGTTCGCCGAGGATATTCTGCTGTGCATCTAATGTAAAGTCGCTAGTATAAGCGACTTTGAGAGATACAATTCCAACATCGGAAAGTGAGAATAATTCATTGCAATTGGTGGTACCATTACTATTCTTATCTTGCCAGACTTTCAGCTTACCAAACCGAGCATCTCGATCATTTACCAAACCATCACGATTAGAATCAAAAGAATCTAATTTGGCAAATCCTTGACCGACACCACCGCCAAATAATTCAGCACGACTATCAATTTTACCATTACCATCTTTATCAAAAGCTAGGAACCCATCAGCATTAGAAATCCAACCAGTAGATAGTTTTTCGCCGGAATTGGTAATGTCAAACTTCACACCTCGATCGATACCGAGGGTTTGAATTCCATCGCCGTTTAGATCGATCGCAATTGCCCCTACAAAGCGTTTATCGATAATCGTACCAGTTCCATTTGCCGCACCACCATTAGCACTAGCAGTTAGTTTAAAGGTTTCTTTGCCTTCTTTTAGGAGCGGATCGATCGTCGTCATCGCCCGAACTTGAAAATTTTTTATTCCCGTTCCTACTTCCAATTTACCATCACCAGAAACCGCAGTCCAAGTTTTACCGCGATCGAATGATGCTTCTAATGTCGCCGAGAAATCAGTACCTAAAGTTGCCGTACCACTAGCCAAATTCAACTCTACAGTAGTCGGTGCAGTCGTCTTATTTGACAATCCAATCGTAAAGACTTCTTGCTCACCCTCAATTGCACGAGCATTGCTCACCCGAATCACTTTAGTGGCAATTGGTGTATCGAGAATAGTCCCAGTCCCATTTACCGTACCACCATTAAGACTCGCAGTGAGTGTGAAAGTTTCGGCGGCTTCTTTTCGATTATCGATTAGAGCCATAGTACGAACTTGGAAGTCACTTACTCCAGCATCAACAGATAATTGACCGTTAGTTGGTACCGAACTCCAAGTTACGCCACTATCGAAAGATGCTTCTAATGTTGCTGAAAAATCTTTACCAAGAATCGCCGTACCACTTGCCAGATTTAACTGAATATTCGTAGGTTCAAAAGTTGGCTCGGATAACCCAATTGTGAAAACTGCTGCCTTCCCTTCAATCCCACTAGCGTCGATAACAAAGAGAACTTTAGTTGGCAGAGGAGCTACATCAACAATTGTACCGATTCCAGCTACCCCAATATCTCGTGGATTGCGTCCAGCAATTAATCGAAAGGTTTCATTGCCCTCAATCTCATTGTCTGTGATTGTGGCTACACGCACTTGAAAGTTTTTCACTCCGACACCCACCGCTAATTGACTATCGGCGGGAACTGGATTCCAAGTGATACCTCCATCAAAGGATGCTTCTAAATCTGGTGGGTCAATTAATGGATCGTTGATAGGTGGTGCAAAATCAATAGATTTCGCTGCCGTATCACTTTCTAGCGTCAACTCAACGCTAATCGGTTCGACGGTTATATCTGCTAATTCGACTGCGAAAACTACTTTCTCTCCTTCATTTGCACTAGCATTGCTAACCGAGATAACTTTGGGTGTGATAGGTGGCTTATCAATAATAGTACCTATGCCAGATTTGAAATCTTTACTCAGCGTACGCTGTTGTGGTCTGAGAATAAGATCCGCGCCATCAGGATTACTAGCAGATACTAAAAATCTTTCAGGTTCTTCGATCGCATTATCTGTCAGAGCCATTGTACGGACTTGAAAGTTTTTAACCCCAGCAGCGACTGGTACTTGAAAAGAAGAATTCGTCGTCCCCAATGGATCCATTGGCATCCAAGTCGCACCAAGATCGAAAGATACTTCTATCTTAGCTGCTACATCTTTGGTATTTATCCCACTGATGGATAAGTCAATGACACTTGATAGTGGACTGTCGCTTAATTCAACCGTAAAAACTGCTTGTTCGCCTTCAACTACACTAGCATTGCTCACTGAGATAATTTCAGGTGCCAATACTCCTGGGTCTACAATTGTACCTGTTCCAGTCTTCTCGTTGTTAATGGCTGCACCTCCCCCAATAACTTTATCGCCAGCAATTAGTGTGAATGTTTCCGCTGGTTCGATCGTAGCATCCTTTATCGTATTTACTCGGACTTGAAAGTCTTTAAATCCGACAGGAACTTCAAAGCCTGCACGAGAACTTGGGCTGTTAAAGCTAGGATCGCTACCAAGTCTCCTCCAAGTTTGACCCCCATCTAACGATGTATCAATATCGAAGTAGTAATCATATTCCGGTGAAATAGTTAAATAGGTTGATGATGCTGTTCCACCCCTTACATCCAACCCAATTTGGGTAGGTGCAGTTGTCGTGTTAGCTAAACTAACTGTGAAAATTGCTGGTTTGCCTTCGAGAACGGTTACATCGCTGACTGAGCTGACTAGACCTGCCATCTTAATTATCTCCTATTATTTTATACTCGATCGAACGATTGAGTAAGTAAGTATCTGAGTTATTTGAACGCTGGGTTAAGATCTATTTCCCTGCTATTTAGCCAATTATCGATCGATCTAATAATTATGCTTGAAAATAAAAACCTAACTATGTTTGTATGTAATAGTACTTAGTAAACTCAGTATATCAGCTAGGTGTTGCAAGTTTCGGCTCATGACTATGTTCAGCAAAAAGTACGATTTCCCGAAGATATATCGGCAAGTGGGGTGTCGATCGAGTATAATGATAAATTGTGTCTAAACATATTTATTCCAATGCCTAAACTTAAAAGTCGCAAGGCAGCAGCGAAGCGGTTTCGCGCTACTGGCAGCGGTAAGATCTTCCGCCGGAAGGCATTCAAGAGCCACCTGCTCGAACACAAAAACGCAGATCGTCGTCGGAGCCTTTCCCAATCAACTTTGGTTGACGAGCGCGATGAAGACAGAGTACGCGGGATGTTGCCTTACTTGTAATTGTCAAAGCGAGATAGTTACAGTTTTGCAACCTGGTAGCTTGAGGACTGACGATAGTAAATAAGTACTATTTATAATGCCGTAGAGCAATTTTAATCACCAACTAAGATAATTTTCAACAGATGACAAGAGTAAAGCGCGGTAATGTGGCGCGGAAGCACCGCAATAAGATTCTCAAGCTGGCTAAAGGTTTCCGAGGTTCTCACTCGAAACTCTTTCGCGTAGCAAACCAACAGGTAATGAAGGCATTACGGAATGCTTACCGAGATCGGAAGAAGAAAAAACGTGACTTCCGCCGCTTATGGATTGCGCGGATTAATGCGGCTTCTCGTCAACATGGGTTGAGCTACAGCCAATTAATCGGGCAAATGAAGAAAGCCGATATTCAACTCAATCGGAAGATGTTGGCTCAAATCGCTATCTGCGATCCTGCTAGTTTTGAGCAAGTTGTGAAACTCGCCGCAGCCGCACAATAAGCTAAAATGAGAGATAAGATCCCCGACTTCTTTGAGAAGTCGGGGATCTGCGGTAATTCTAGAAAGTCCAGTTTCTAAGCGTTTTCAGTATAATCCCGCCAACTTTTCCGGTGTTCCGATCGTGAATTGCCTCTACGAAAGGAGAAGTCAAGAATGAAGATTCGAGTCAAGTCTTTATTATTCGTTTTGTTGTCGATTCTCTTTCAGATAGGCTTCGCCAACGCGAGGATCGTTAGTGCTGGTACGCTCAAGGAAATTCAGCAGCGGCGGAAGGTAGTCATCGCTGTGAAGGATAATTTAGTACCATTAGGATTTAGAGGGCTAGACGGCAATTTGCAGGGGTTGGAAATCGATATTGCCCGCAAGCTAGCTGAGGATATTTTTAAAAACCCTGATGCGGTAGAATTGGTGCCAGTTGTCAATCAGAATCGATTGAAAGTAGTCATCGATGGAAATGTAGATATTGCGATCGCTAGAGTAACTATTACACCCAATCGATCGAGAGTTATTGATTTTAGTCGGGCTTATTATTTGGATGGTACGGGAATAGTTAGTAGGCAAGCTAATTTAGCTGATAGTAACGATTTGGCAGGTAAGAAAATCGCCGTACTCAATAATTCTACCACGATCGGCACGCTTCAATATATGATTCCCCGTGCCAAGTTAGTCGGCGTAGATAATTACCAACAGGCGCAAGATTTATTGATCCAGGGAAAAGTTGCGGCGATTGCAGCCGATCGAAGTTTACTGATTGGCTGGCTTAGAACCAATCCCAATTATTATCTGTATCCCGATCGATTGTCAACTGAAGCGTTGGGGATTGTGATTCCCAAAGGGATGCAGTACGATACATTGCGGGAACTTGTAGATCGATCGATCCAAAAGTGGGAAATTGACGGCTGGTTACAACAGCGGATTGAATATTGGGGTTTAAAATAGTTAACGATTAATAGCGATCGAGTACTGCGATCGGTAGGTTTGAGTTAAGCTATGATAGTTACCTACCCGTGCCTGAGCCGAACAATGGACTTCTCCAACCAAAATCTCCTCATCGTCTATCTCTCAGCCTTCTTGCTCCTATTAGCTGCCGCTGCTTTCTCGATCCTCAGACAGATTATCAAAACTCAACGGATCGAAAACTCGCTCAAAAGATTGGAAAAGAAACTCAAAAATGAGTCTGGTACAGTTCAGGAATATTACGAACTAGGCAGTATTTATCTAGACAAAAAACTCTACGTTCAAGCAGTTGTCATGCTCCAAAAAGCTCTCAAAGCCGATCGTGCAGAATCTCCTGAAGTCGCTCCCATTCATAACGCTTTGGGATACGCTTATTTTGGACAAGAACAGTACGATCTCGCAATTCGCAAGTACAAAGAAGCGATTAAACTAGAGCCAGACTATGTAATGGCGATGAATAATTTAGGTCATGCTTATGAGCAAAAAAAGATGACCGCTCAAGCTTTGGATATGTACGAGCAAGCTTTGGAACTCGAACCCAAAAATGAAACCGCTCAACGGCGTAGTGATTCTCTCCGTCGTCGATTGGTTGTTAGTAGTAAGTAATAGATAGTATGGCTTTCACTAGCTACAAAAGCATTGCTGATGTCTTGAGAAGTTTTCCACTTAGTTATCAAGAGGAAGATTTTGTCAGGGTTGTGGAATTAGCATCTGACGATCGATTTATATCTCGATTAAATACGATCGTTCGCGATGGGGTTGTATTTAACTCTGAATATGCTATTTGTGAAAATATAATTTCACCGATTCTAACTGAGGTTTGGCTAGCTTATAGTCAGAATTTGTTAATTTGGAGTCATCAACCACTCAACTATGATGAAAATTTGTCGGGTGTTCCTGACTATATTATTGCTCGACGATCTTCGCGGGGTAAGGTGGTTTTGGAGCAGCCTTATCTGATTTTGGTAGAAGCAAAGAAAGATAACTTCGAGGAGGGTTGGGGGCAATGTCTGGCGGAAATGTTGGCAGCACAAAAGATCGATGGGGATGGAAGTCACCAAAAATTTGGGATAGTTTCTAATGGGAAGCTGTGGGAATTTGGTGTTTTGCAAGGGGAGATGTTTACGAGAAATAGAAAGTATTATGGATTGGATAATATCGAGGAGCTACTCGGTGCCGTCAATTTTTTGTTTCTTGAAAGTAACGCTCAACTATGAGATCTAGTTTAACTATTCCCTTGCCGCTAAAAGGTTAAGTATTTCTTGCTGCGGTTAGAGTGTGTATTTAACACAGAGGCGATGCCCTGTTGGCGCAGCCTTGCCCTTGGCATTGCTTGTCGAAGGGTACACAGAGGTTTCACTGAGGATCCACTGAGAAGCGCACAGAGCACCTAGTTAATCCAAAATTCCCGATCGATAGTAAGATGGACGATAGTTTAGGGAGAGATTGAGCGTGTCGGATTTATTAGTAGGGAAAGTGGCGATCGTTACGGGTGCATCGAGAGGAATTGGCCGCGCGATCGCGTTACAATTGGCTGAGATTGGAGCTAAGGTGGTTGTGAATTATGCTAGTTCTAATGTTGCTGCGGATGAATTAGTCGCACAGATTGAGGGGAATGGTGGTGAGGCGATTTCGGTGAAGGCGGATGTCTCTAAAGCTGTGGAGATGGATGAATTATTTAGTGCTGTGATGGCAAAATGGAGTAGGGTTGATATCTTGGTGAATAATGCTGGGATTACTCGCGATACTCTGTTGTTACGGATGAAGCCTGAGGATTGGCAAGCGGTAATTGATACGAATCTGACTGGTGTATTTTTAGCTACTCGTCTGGCTAGTAAGATTATGCTCAAACAGAAGTCGGGGAGAATCATCAATATCGCCTCTGTAGCTGGGCAAATGGGCAATCCTGGGCAAGCCAACTATAGTGCGGCTAAGGCTGGGGTCATCGGCTTTACCAAGACGGTAGCGAAGGAATTGGCGACTAGAGGGATTACGGTAAATGCGGTGGCTCCTGGTTTTATTGCTACCGATATGACCAATGATTTGAAGGCGGAAGGAATTCTACAGTATATCCCCCTCGGTCGATACGGACAACCGGAGGAGGTCGCGGGAATGGTCAGATTTTTGGCAGCCGATCCTGCTGCGGCTTATATTACGGGGCAAACTTTTAATGTTGATGGTGGGATGGTGATGAGTTAGGGCATGGCTTCGGGTGGGCCAACTTGCGATCGCCAAGATCGGTTATGATAGGAGGCATTGTAATGTAAGCTCATGGAGCTATAAAGGTCGATGGAAACACTCAAAATCGTAGTGAACGTCATTGTTGCACTATTCCTTCTGGTATTCATTTTTGGATTTTTGTCTAATGATCCTGCCCGTAACCCCAACAGTCGCGATTTGTCTGAATAATTTAGCATCGGCAAAAGACAAAGAAAGTAGTAGTGTGGGGAAAACGTCATGTCGGTACTTGGGTGGGTGCAACTGGAAAGTCCTTCCCTATGTGTTAGCCTGTGTCTGCTCGATCGGTATTTCTCTGCCTCCTTCTTTCGCAGCACCTCTGAGTGTCGAGGGAGATTCGAGGGGGAAATTGCCGTGGGTATATTCCGTCGCCAAAGATCCCGCTGGAGGTAGCTCTACTCTAAGTCTACCTACGCCGCGTGGGGAGGTCGAACTCAATGCCGAACAACAAGAATTTGACAATATCAATCAAGTTATCGTTGCCAGTGGGAAAGTAACATTACGCTTCAATAATGCCCTACTGAGTGCTGACAAAATACGTGTCAATCTCAATACCAAAATTGCGATCGCCGAAGGAAATGTAACCCTAATTCGCGGACAACAAATCCTCTACGGCAAACAGTTTGAGTACAATTTTCAGGATGATAAAGGGAGTATCACCCAAGCGAGGGGTGATATTTATCAGCCAACATTGGTAAACGATCTCAATATCAACCCCAACGCCGCTGCAAGTACACCCGCAGGGGAAAGAACTTTTACGGAATCAACATTGAGCGATCGATTAATAAAAAATCAACCCTTGACGACAATCACCAATACAAGTACGATTGGGACGGCGATCGGTTCGGATCGAGGGATTGAAAATCGTCCCGCTTTCAAAAGTAGTGGCAGCATCAATCGATTGCGATTTCAAGCCGATAAGGTTGACTTTGTAGGCGAGCAAATAACGGCGGATAAGGTCAGACTCACAAACGATCCATTTTCCCCGCCAGAACTCGAAATCAAGGCCGATCGGCTTCAATTCAAAACCATCAATACCGAAGAAGATGAAGTAAATTTGAGCAATCCACAGGTTTTGCTCGGAGGTAACGTCAATCTTCCCGTAGTCAAAGATCGATTCGTATTGAATAAATTGGGCAAAGATTCCAATCCTTTGAATATTGGCTATGATAGCGACGAACGCGGCGGTGTATATCTCGAACGAAGTTTATATCCAATTTTTAATAAAGATCTTCGACTAGCAGTTACGCCACAATATTTTATTCAACGAGCTATTACCCAATTAAAGCCGATCGATACTTCGGTATTTGGAGTCAAGACAAAATTAGACGCAAATCTGACCCCAAGTACCAGCCTCGAAGCCTCCGCTGCACTAACGGGAATTTCCACCAATAATCTGGGTGAGAATATCCGTGCGAAAGCTGTTGTCAACCAAAAATTGAGCTTATTTAACTATCCACATTCTTTTGCGGCTGAAGCAAATTATCGCGATCGAATTTTTAATAATTCTTTGGGATTGCAAGATGTGCAATCTACCGTTGGGGGTACATTAAGTTCATCAGTTATTCCGATCGCCAACACCGGAATTAATTTTGATTATCAAGTCGGCGCACAAGTAATCAATGCAAATACCGATCGAGCAAACTTACTTAGCACCGCTCGTAGCAACGATTTAGTCACACTTACTCGTTATCAAGCCGCCGGAAATCTTAGCCGTAGTTTTAAATTGTGGGAAGGGCAAGGTTTGCCAGCAGACAATAAAGAAGCTTACAATTATAGTCCCGTACCAGTCGTTCCATATCTGCAACTAAATACAGGCATCAGGGGATCTGTTTCAGGTTATAGTAATGGTGATAACTTATCATCCATGGGCTACAGTATCGGGATTCAAGGACAGATTGGGAATTTTACTCGATCGAGTTTTGACTATACAGGATTTAATTTAAACTATTTTCAACGGTTTCAAGGTGCTGAGTCACCATTTCTATTCGATCGAAATGTAGACAATCGGGTCTTATCTGCCGGAATTCTCCAACAAGTTTCTGGGCCATTTCGATTAGGTATTCAATCATCACTAAACCTCGATACTGGCAAACAAATTAGTACCGATTATTATTTAGAATACAGTCGGCGCACCTACAATGCGATCCTGCGATACAATCCAACTCTATCATTAATCACGATCGGTTTCCGATTAAATGACTTTAATTGGGATGGAGTTACGTCGGAGTTTTGAACCTGAGAAAAGAGAAGTTAAAACGGGAACTAAAGAGCCTCTGACCCCTCACCCCTCTGACCCCTCACCCCTCACCCCTCACCCCTCGTAATGTCCGATCCTCGTCAAATAGCCTTATTCGCCTTACAAGATTTAGAGACTGGAAGCTTTACAGATATCGTAGTCGATCGATTATTGACCAAATTTCAATTATCGGGAGTCGATCGAAATTTGTTCACCGAATTGGTGCATGGAATCGTCAGACGTAGACGAACTTTGGATGCAATAATCGATCGATTAGCCAAACAACCAGCACATCGTCAACCGCCAAATTTGCGTCAACTATTACGATTGGGATTATATCAGCTTAGGTATCTCGATCGCATTCCTGATTCAGCCGCAGTTAATACTACCGTAGAACTAGCCAAAACTAATAAATTAACTGGATTAGCTGGGGTAGTGAATGGGATTTTGCGCCAATATATCAGACTCAAAGAAGAGCAGCAAGAGGTCTTGGAACTCCCCTTAGACTCGATCGGTCGTTTGGGTACTTTACATAGCTTTCCTGACTGGCTGGTAGCTCACTGGATGTCAGAACTAGGTGAAGTAGAAACCGAACAATTATGCGAAGCCTTCAATCAAGTCCCAAGATTGGATCTGCGGGTAAATACTGCTAAAGTAGGATTGGATCGAGCGATCGAAATATTCGACACCGCCGGAATCGAAGTTAATCGGATTAATGGACTTACTCAAGGTTTGCAACTAGCAAATAATATGGGTGCAATAGATAAGTTACCTGGCTATGCCGATGGATGGTGGACGATTCAAGATAGTAGTGCTCAACTTGTTACCCACTTATTAGATCCACAACCAGGAGAATTAATCATTGATGCTTGTGCTGCACCAGGCGGCAAAACAACTCACATCGCCGAATTAGTCGGTAACAGCGGGCAAGTTTTGGCAGTAGATAAAACAGCTTCGCGATTGAAGAAATTGCAGCAAAATCTCGATCGACTAGAATTAGACAACGTTAAAATAGTCACGGGTGATAGTTGCGGACTGAGTGAATTAATTGGTACTGCCGATCGAGTATTATTAGATGCACCATGTTCTGGTTTAGGCACACTCCATCGTCGCGCCGATGCGAGATGGCAAAAAACACCCGAACAAATCGCCGATTTAGCCACCCTACAAGCAAAACTACTGAATAACACCGCTACCTGGGTAAAACCTGGCGGAGTGCTAGTTTACGCCACCTGTACAGTTCATCCCCTCGAAAACGAATCTGTCATTCGATCGTTTTTAAAAACTAATCTTGACTGGAAAATCGAATTACCAGCAACTGATTCTTACTTATTTAGTCTAATCGATGAAGCTAATTGGCTGAAAGTTTGGCCCCACCGTCATCAAATGGATGGCTTTTTCATGGTAAAACTTAGACGCGATCTATCGTAGGGGCGCGGGAACAGTGCCCGCCCTCTTACGGTCTTGTGCCCGCCCTGGATCTAAACTAATTGCTAATATTTTTATACTGATGGAGGATGTGAATCTATTGAGATATAAAAAGAGCCTGCCAAAAATATAGATTGTTCGTCTATATTTGTTGACAAGCTCCAGACACAATCGAAACAAATTCGATCGATCTAATCTTGATTAACCTTGAGTACTCAATAAGTTGGGCGTATTAGTAGCTACTTGGAAGTAGACATCAACCATATCGAGAGTTTTACCAGTATTAGTAGTAACAGAGCTACTTTCGCCCAAGACATTGGCTTGTGCATCTAAAGTGAAAGTGCTAGTATGAGCCACTTTGAGCGATACAATTCCAACATCAGAAAGCGAGAATAACTCATTAGGATTAGTAACAGCATCACTGTTTTTATCCTGCCAAACTTTGAGCTGACCGAAGTTAGCATCATTAGCAGTAACAAAACCATCCCGATTAGAATCAAAAGAGGCTAACTTAGCAAATCCTTCACCCACACCGCCGCCGAATAATTCAGCGCGATTATCGATGGTGCCATTACCATTATTATCGACAGCTAATAAAGCATCAGCACTAGAGATCCAACCTACATTAATGGCATTGCCAGTATTGAGTAGATCGAACTTAACGCCCTTGTCGATATTAAGAGTTTGAATTCCATCACCATTAAGATCGATCGCGATCGGACTGACAAAGTTATAGTGAGAAGTGTCTTTAATCGCCACATTCAAACTATTTTTGACCTGGACATCTTCCCCGCCAACAATCTTAATCGAGAAATTCTCAGTACCCTCATAATAATTAGTTTTATTCAAACCATTGGGGTTAAAGTAGTCTCGATCGACTGTAACTTTTTCTTGCCAAGTTTTAACAGTGAATTGTTCGGACTTAGTTTCACCAGCCGCAACTTTAACAGTAACAGTATTACCCGTACTGAGTTTACCTTGACTATCATAAATAGTATAGTCCTGACTAGCATCACCAGCACCAACCGCTGCCCGACTACCATCAGAAGGCCGTGAACTATTAGGCACCCGATTTTGGAACACCTGCCCTGTAGACTTGATATCATAGGCACCACCCCAAACAAAGTCTTGCCCGCTACCATTACCGTCAAAACGTTTCGCACTACCATTATCAATTTGGAGTGTGAAGAGTCGATCCTTATCGCTGACGGTATCGATCGTAACACAATAAGTAGCCTTAGCACCCTCGTTGATACAATCAGTCCCAACTATTTGAGCTGAGATTGGCTTGATAGTTTTATCCAAGATTACCCCAGTACCATTAGCACTACCACCATTGGCACTAGCACTCAACTTAAAGGTTTCGGGCAACTCCTTAATATTATCAGTCAGAGCCATAGTCCGAACTTGGAAGTCTTTCACCCCAACACCAACAGACAATTGACCATTCCCAGGCACTCCGCTCCAAGTTTTACCGCCATCAAAGGATGCTTCCAAATTAGGCGAGAAATCGCTACCCAGAGTTGCAGTACCACTGGCTAGATTTAATTGAATCGTCGTTGGCGCAACAGTCGTGTCAGATAAACCAACAGTGAAGACTTCTTTATCGCCTTCAAGTGCCTTCGCATCGCTTACTGAGATGACTTTAGGTGCGATAGGAGCTTTATCGTTATCACGAATGGTACCAGTACCAGTAACTTGAGTACCATTAGCACTGACAGTTAGAGTATAAGCTTCGGTAGGTTCAACGATATTATCATCCTTAGTTTCGACACGAGTGAGGAAAGTTGAGGTGTTACCAGGGACATTTACGGTGCCATCTGGGTTAGCAAAAGTCCAAGTGGTGCCATTATCAAAGGAGACTTCTAAGTTTGGTGAAAAGTCACTACCTAAAGTGGCAGTATCGCCAGTAGGTGTAAGTTTAACCGTAGTTGGTTCGCTACCTGGATGTTCCAACGTCACCGTAAATATGGCGTGGGAGCCTTCCACCACATCAGAATTGGTGATACTGGCTACAGTAGTCGCTTTATCGTTATCACGAATGGTACCAGTACCAGTAACTTGAGTACCATTGGCACTGACAGTTAGGGTATAAGCTTCGGTAGGTTCGACGATATTATCATCTACAGTGCTGTGACGAACGAGGAAGTTCGAGGTATTTCCAGGTACCGCCGCAGTGCCATCAGGATTAATCGCACTCCAATTTGCTCCATTATCATAGGAGACTTCTAAGTCTGGAGTAAAATCATCCCCAGGAGTAGCAGTACCCCCAGCAGGTGTAATTTGAATTGTGGTGATATCGCTACCAGGATTGGATAACGTTACTTTGAAGACTTCTTTCTCGCCTTCTACCACATCGGAATTGGTGATACTGGCAATGGTTGTGAGGCGTTTGTCGTTGTCAATAATTGTGCCAGTACCTGTTGCACTTCCACCAATGGCACATGCCGTCAGTGTGTAGGTTTCGTTAGCTTCAATATTGGTATCATTAACTGTGCTATGGCGAACGAGAAAACTGCTGACGTTGCCAGGAACATCAACTCGGCACTTTTCGTTGAGGGGAGACCATTTTTTGCCACCATCGAAGGAGGTTTCAAAATCGGCAGTGAAGTCACTACCTAGACTGGCACTACCGTTGGTGAGATTCAATGTGACGGCAGTACTACTAGCAGATACATTAACTAAGTTAACTGTGAATAGTTCTTTCTCGCCTTCGATAACGCTGGAGTTGCTTACTGAGCTAACCGCCGTGAGTTTATTTTTTGGTGGATATACTGGCATCCCTTTAGAGGGAGTGTAAGTTAATGGAGTAAATGGAGCCGTAGAGTTTTTGATTTTCATCTTAATTTTCCGGTATTTTTTATACTCAATCTATTTTGTGAGTAAGTACGCATTCCATCAATTGCAAACTCCTGAGAGGCTGAATCTCTTGATATTCCTCAATTCAAGGTCGATCGAGAAAATATATCGAGAGAGAGAGTCACTTTTGATGTGTCATTTAATATACTTAGCTACTCAGTTTACCGTTGTAACTGGTTGAAAATTTGTAGGGATGTAATTTTCAGCTAAAAGTAGGACTAGATCACAATTTATATGTTATTCGATGCGTAAATTTCTTCAAATACAAATTATTTCTCTACGCCAATTAGCTGATGAACTACTATTCAGCTCCTGCTTTAAGTAGGTGGATAGCTAAATACTATTTAGAGTGCTAATCTATGGCTGAATTCGATGACTAGCAAAAGTGCCGATCGTAAGGTGCAAAACTCCTGAAACGTGGAAAAATCTTAGGTTAGGTTGCGCTCAAGCTTAACCCAACGAACCCCACTAGAGATCTTGGGCTGATTGTAAGGTGCTATTTTTCATCAATTTATTCAGCCGATCGAATCGATCGGACATACTAAGTACCGAAGATTGATAATTAATTGGGCTAGATGTTCATAGGAAGAGCAGATTTGGGCATCCTAAGTATGGAAACACTCACCGATCGGCACCGAACATGGCAAAAGTAGCTAATGAATATGCAGTATACTTACTCTTAGCGGGCGGTCACCGAGAGGAAGTTCGATTCCCGACTGTTCAAGAGTTCCAAAAATGGTATAGTAATGACTTGGTGCCAAAATCTAGTTCTAACGATTTTATCACTGTGCCACTCAAGAATATGCAGGGTGAGTATATGGTAGTCAGACCTGAGAG
This sequence comes from Chamaesiphon sp. OTE_70b_metabat_96, assembly GCA_031376885.1. Lineage (GTDB taxonomy): Bacteria > Cyanobacteriota > Cyanobacteriia > Cyanobacteriales > Chamaesiphonaceae > Chamaesiphon. The sequence goes on from JANMEL010000192.1 coordinate 14,531, forward strand.
CATACTGGCAATTCGGGTTGAACCGATATTTGCATCTAGTGTCGATCGCGATTACTAGATCGGCGAAGAGTTGTCGATGTCAGAGTTGGATGATGGAAAACCGCTCTCAAATTTGACCGCGATCGCTCCCGAACGACGTTATTCATTCAATATCTTATGATAAAAACACTGGCCTTACTCTCCTTGAATCTAGGTGTTGCGCTAGGATTCAATCAGCATTTACCCTTACCATTAAATACTGAACCCACTGCAAATATCCAAGCCAAGCAGAGTAAACCCTGTTGTGATGAAAGTCCACTTGGCTTTGATGACCAACTTTGGGGCAAATCTGGCGACAAAGCAGCGATGATCGCCTCGATCGATGGTAGTCTCAAATACTTGGATACACCTAGAGCGATCGCAGCTTACAAAAATTATCCCGTACAAGGGATCGGTCGCGATCGAGTCAAACGATCGCTAGTCAGATTTCGCCAGTTGCTAAATACCACCACCAACGCCGCACAGCTCCAAGCGGCTGTCAAAAAAGAATTTGCATTTTATCAGTCCGTAGGCAGTGACAATCGCGGTACAGTGAAATTCACTGGTTATTACGAACCAATTTACGAAGCCAGTCGCCAACAAACAGCGGAATTCAAATACCCGCTCTACAAATTGCCCGCTAGTTTTGCGACATGGAAAAGTCCGCCACCCGAACGAATTGAGCTAGAGGGTGCAGACGGGCTACAAGCTGCAAAAAGCGAGCTAAAAGGAAACGAAATCTTCTGGATGCGCGATCGATTTGAGGCGGTGTTGGTGCAGATTCAAGGCTCCGCCGAACTCGAACTCACCGATGGTACCAAAACGACGATCGGCTATGCAGGCGGTACCAATTTTGCCTACACCAGTATCGGCAAAGAACTAGCCAAGGATGGCAAAGTGGCACCTAGTCAACTTAACCTGCCTGGAATCATCAAATACTTCAAAGACAATCCCCTGGAATTGAATGTATATGTCCCCCGTTGGAAGCGATTTGTATTTATGAAGGAAACTTTTAATACTCAAGCGATGGGAAGTATCAATGTTCCTGTAACACCAGAACGATCGATCGCCACTGACAAATCGGTAATGCCGCCTGGGGCACTAGCTCTAGTTCATACTTCCTTACCATACAGCGATGGCGGTCGATCGATCCAACAAAAATTGGTGAGTCGGTATGTATTGGATCAAGATACAGGTAGTGCGATCGTCGGAGCTGGGCGAGTAGACTATTTCATGGGTGTTGGTAAAATAGCTGGAGATCGAGCTGGTGTAACTGGTGGCCCAGGACACCTATACTATTTGCTATTGAAGGACTAAAGGTGGGGGTCAGGGGTCAGGGATGAGATCTGAGGATCGATAACGCTTGTCTTACATCTAGCCCCCCTCTCCCCCTCTCCCCCTCTTCCCCCCATGCCCAATATCGACACCCTAAGTCAACTACAAACAGCGATCGCAGGCAATCCAGAGCTATGGCGACCGTTAATATTTACGAATGGTTGCTTTGATTTGATTCATCCTGGGCATGTTCGCTATTTGCGGGCGGCGAGAGCTTTGGGAAAAACCCTAATTGTCGGCATGAATAGCGATCGATCCGTCAGCGCAATTAAACCGCCCAAATACGGACAACCACAGCGACCGATCGTTACCGCCTCCCACCGCGCAGAAGTCCTAGCCGCGCTAAAATATGTAGATGCGGTCGTAATTTTTGACGACTTGACAGCGTGCAACACCATTACAGCACTACAACCAGATATTTATGTCAAAGGGGGTGATTATTCGATCGACACCCTCCCCGAAGCACCTACAGTCAGAGCTTATGGCGGAAAAATTCAGTTGATTCAAGTCGAAATCCCGACTTCAACCACAGCAATTATTCAAAAGATCTTACAAACCCACGGTGAGGGAGAGCGAACCCCCTAGCTCCAAGTGCCGTAATTTTGTAAAATATCGATCGGACGACAATCCCACTGCACAGCCGATCTTCACCCATGTCTGATTTTAGCACCACAACACCACCATCAATTCCACCAAATTTCGTCGAGTTGAAGGACAAATTCACCAGCAGCAATGGCAAAAATCAGTTACAGATGCTCCCGCAGATCGTTGCATCTGGCAAGTCGGGAGTGGAATTTGCGATCGAATGGCTAGCACAACAGCAAGGAAAGATCCCCACAGTGATTGCTGGGGGTGTATATCAATTCTTGTATCAAAGTGAATTTCCCCAAGGACGGGAGTATTTGGACAAAGAACTACCCACTGGAATTGTACCATTGAAATCTACCATGGGCGTTGATTATACTTCCCTCCAAAAATTATTAGCCCAGCAAGATTTTCAAGCAGCAGACAAACTCAATAATGAGAAACTGTGCGAACTTGCTGGATCTGCCGCCGTTGGTCGTAAATGGATCTATTTTACCGAAGTCACACAATTACCGATCGTCGATTTACAGACGATCGATCGGTTATGGTCGATTCATTCAGAAGGTAAGTTTGGTTTCTCGCTCCAGCGCGAAATCTGGTTGGCTAATGGCAAAGATTGGAGCAAACTCTGGTCGAAAATCGGCTGGAAGAGCGGTAATAACTGGACGAGATACCCAGGCGCATTTACATGGGATTTGACCGCTCCTAGAGGTCATTTGCCGCTCTCCAATCAATTACGCGGTGTCAGAGCGATTTCATCTTTGCTATCCCATCCAGCTTGGGAGCAGCCTGGAATAGACGATCGCAATTCATGAATCGACTATAAGTCTGTTAGTAATTTAGTTTAAATATTGCCAAGCTTGCTTTGGCAATCTGCCACTCTTCTTGAGTGTGAATTGTGAGGATTCTCACCTGAGATTGAGAAGTAGCTAAATCCCGATCGTCGCTAGACGACGCGGCAGCTTCGACTGTCATTGGTATATTCAAGACTGGATCTATTTCTACACCAATAAAAGCCAACTTAGCAGCAACAGCAGCACGAATACCAGCATGATTTTCGCCCACTCCTCCTGTAAAAATTAGCGCGTCTACACCACCTAAATTAGGTAATAAAGAGCCGATTTTAGCGGAGAGTCGATCGATATAAATATCCAAAGCTAATTTTGCTCTAGCATTACCCCCAGCAATAGCCTTATCGATCTCCCGCAGATCGTTCGATACTCCAGACACACCCAATAATCCCGACTCAAAATTTAAAATATGGTCGAGTTCCCCAACCGTATATTCTTGCTCCCGTAATAGATGCAGAATAATGCCTGGATCGATCGATCCACACCGCGTACCCATCATCAAACCATCCAGCGGCGTAAATCCCATCGTCGTCTCAATACACCGCCCAAATTTAACCGCAGCCAGCGAACAACCATTACCCAAATGGCAACTAATCAACCGTAATTCCTTCAGATCTCGCCCCAATAATTCCGCTGCTCGTTGAGTGCAGTATTGATGACTAATGCCATGAAAACCATACTTTCTAATTCCTCGCTCGAACCACTGATAAGGTACGGGGTAAACATAAGCCACTTCGGGTAAATCTCCATAAAAAGCCGTATCGAATACTGCGATTTGGGGCATATTAGGAGATAAAGATTCAATGATATTAATCCCCATCAAATTAGCTGGATTGTGTAGCGGGGCATATATAGATAACCTGTCGATCTCCGCTTTGACTTCAGCATCGATCGACATCGGCTGACGATATTTGTCGCCACCATGTACCACCCGATGACCGACGATATCGATCTCTTTAATACTATTAACAACCTGAGTTTTGCCACTCCAGCTCCAATTTAATAGATCGTGAATATCTGCCGATCGATTCGTCCCAGATCGTTCCGATCGTACTGAATTATCTACTGTTTCAGCTTTTAATACCGCTGTACAAGTAGAATTCCAGTCAATTTTTCCAGTCCATAATGGTACGACTGGATCTAACGGTAAATCCTTTTCAGTTAGTCGATATAAACTAGCTTTAAAACTACTCGATCCAGCATTTAGCACTAAAATATTCATTTACTATTCGATCGAACCTCAATCCTGCTCAATAATAATTCATTAATCTTATAAATAGGCCTTCGATCTGACTACAATCTCAACCAATCGCTGTCATTTTTAGAGTAATTGGGCATATACATCATCCTCAGTATTATCCCAAATGGCATCCAATGATGTTTGACTCGATTTCAACAAAAAATCTGCTTCATCATCAGGAAGGAACGTTACAAGTACCCTGCTCCCTTCCGGCAACTCTGTTACATCTAACAGTTCGACTTTTCCTTGGCGAACGGTAGCCCAAAGTGTTTTTAACATATCTCCTCTGCGGGTGAAACGTACTTCTATTTTACGCTGTCTGCGATTCTCTTGCAGAGACGCTATGGCAAGGCAAACGCAGTTAAAACTTGGTAGGCTAATATTTATATCGATCCACACCTCTAACTGATTAATGAAATTATTACACCGTCCCGATCTCTTCTGTTGGTCTGAGTTCAATAGCGAACGCAATATTGATTTCCATAGCATTGCCTGGATTCGCCTTGAGGGGAACGTTCTCGTCGATCCTCTCCCTCTCTCAGACCACGATTGGACACATTTACAGTCATTGGGCGGTGCTGAGTGGATTGTCGTTACCAATTCCGACCATATTCGCGCCAGCCTGGAAATTGCCGAGAAAACGGGTGCCCAAATTGCGGCTCCTGGGGGCGAGAAAGATACTTTTCCGATTCCAGTTCAGCGATGGTTATTTGATGGCGATGTCGTCGTTCCTGGGCTGAGTTCGATCGCATTACATGGCTCGAAGACCCCTGGCGAATTGGCTCTAGTACTAGAAGAAACTACGCTGATTACTGGCGATTTAGTCAGAGCGCATCAAGCTGGTTTGTTGATGTTATTACCTGATGGTAAGTTGGTCGATAAATCTCTGGCAATAGCTTCTGTGCGGCGATTAGCTCAGTTAAGCCAAATCGAAGCTGTGCTTGTCGGCGATGGTTGGCAAATCTTCCGCGACGGGCATATTCGGCTGCAAGAATTGGTCAATTAGAAATCACACCATTCACATAACGTTAATAGCGACAAAGAGAGAGTCTCAAGGATATGAATCAGGAATCTGAGTTTCCGTTTGAAAGAGCAAGACGAGTTACACTATCAGAAAACCAAGAATTCAGAGCTACAATTGTCGAACAATTTGGAATAGATTAGATAGGGGATTTTTTCGTGCCCTGTTTCTACCACATCGGCTTGTCCAACGATGATTTCTCCATGATGATGGTCGAATATTTGTCGTCGGACACGCATTTGAATATCATCACCAAAATACCACATATACAGTCCATCAATTCCGCCATCCATGAAACCATAACTATTTGCTGGACTCACAACGGCATCGCAGTCAACATCAAGAATTGAGCCATGATGCACGGTGACGAAATCTAGATCGCCACAAAATTTAGTCCATGCGTCTGCTAGTGATTCTTCTACTGCGGTCAAGATTAATTTCATTAGCTTTTGTCGCTTGCGCCTAAACTGACAGTTTCTCGTGCAGTTGCGATTACCTACGGCAGACCAAAGGTCAACGATCGCCTGAAAATTCCTGTAAACTTTAGTATTCCCACGATCGCCATTGAGATCCAGATCTTACAGAAAAAATATAAATTAGGTTAACTTATTTGGCTTCTCCTCGCCACTTAAACTCGATCCGTTCCTCTGCTTGAATAAACTCAACATTAAATAAATCGAATACGACCTCTCTACCCAACAATAGAGGCGCATCAGCAATTTCTGTTTGTAGCCAAGCCACAGGAGCTTTGAAACTATGTCCATCAATTGTTATATCTACAGCACGGGTGACATACTGAATCTCACCGCCAATACCAGTACCGTCTGACAAAATTTCTCCATCAGCCAGTCGAAACCCCAACAACTCACCAATTTTTCGACTAATCAAACTCAATTCTGCGCCAGAATCTACCAACATCAAAACATCATGACTAATAGAGCCATTACCCAAGGTGACGAGATATTCTGGTTCCCATTCATGCCTAGCCATGCCATAGAATTTAAACCAAAAAAATTGGAATTCTGATGTCTGGGTGGGAATCCACTTCACCAGATATGGTTCATTTTCTGCTTCAGCTAGAGCTTCTACCAAATCCCAGTTTCTTCCCGCTGCTAATAATCGAGTGGAACTATAAGCCACAAACTGGCGACGATATTTTTCCCGCAGCATCTGGCGATGTTGATGTCCCCAACGGATAATTTCTCGCGTTTGTTCGGGAGTAGGTTTCATGAGGATTTGAGTGGTCTTTTCTCAATACTATACAACTTCTCTATTCTACCCAATCGCCGTTCGTATAGTATCTCGACGAAAACCACCAATTACTGTCAATCTCTTGAGCGATGACCAGTATTGTAAAATGTAGGGTAGTTCAATAACCCACTGGTTGACGAAAATCACCAATTACTTTGTCAATTTCTTGAGCGATCGATAGCAACTCCATTTCTTGCCACCGCTTACCAATAATCTGAATACCGATCGGTAATCCAGTCTGAGTTTGCCCGATCGGAATCACCACCGCTGGATGTCCACTCAAATTAAATGGCAACAGATAAATTCCATTAGCTACTGCATGGGGATAAGATCTACCATCGATATCAATGGCACTCCAAGCTGGGCGATGGGTAAACGCTGTAGTTGCAGCCACCGGACAAATCCACACATCCCACGGCTCCAAGGCTGCATCCATCTCCGCTACAAACCTGTCGCGTTCTGTTAAAGCCTGAAAATATCCTTTTAAACTAGGATTCAACATTGTGGGGATAAAGCGACTGTAATCTCCCAGGTGGCGCAGTTTGTTATCTCCTTGAGTTGCTGTACGCCACAATAATTCGGCACTGTGCCGTAGATTGTAAAGATCGATTACCTCCGGTACGCTTCGCGAACGGTTGAGCATATCGATTCACATTAGCAGCGAGCCGTCCGTATAGTTCAAAAATTGCTGACAGATCGAAATTTAGAGGCATCCATCGATCGACATTGACACCTGCCGCAGTTAACTTTTGGGCACTCGCCACCATCGCCGACTTAATCTCATTTGCCACTGGGACTTCTGACCATTCATCACTCCAAGCAATTTTGAGATCCGTTAAAGATTTGCCTGAAGGTGTATCTAGTGGCACTGGTGGCACATCAGGGCGACGAGCATCGGCACCAGCAACTATTTCAAAGCAGAGTTGGAGATCGGCAACCGATCGCGCCAAGCAGCCCACCGTCATCATTTGACGCAGACAAATTGGCATTCCTGGCGTTTCGGGAATTACTCCCGCTGTGGAAATTCGGTGCTCGGTAGGCTTCAAACCATAGACACCACAAAAATGAGCGGGTTGCCGGATCGAACCCCCAAAATCATTCCCCAGATCCAGCGGGGAAAGCCCCGCTGCTACTGCCGCCGCACTCCCCCCAGAACTGCCACCTGGGGTATATTCCAGATTCCAAGGATTATTTACACGCGGAAACAAAGAATTGGTACTTTGATAGTCGCCGCCTAATTCTGCCATGTTGCTCTTACCCAGAACGATCGCCCCAGCCGCCTTCAGCCTCGCCACGATCGTCGCATCTTGCTGGGGAATATAATTGTTCAGCGGCACATAACCCGCCGTAGTTCGCAGGTTTGCAGTTTCAAAGATATCTTTGACGGTGATGGGCACTCCATGCAATCTACCCCAGTTTTCGCCTCTATCTAAGGCTAAATCGGCTGCTGTAGCTCTAGTTCGAGCGTTTTCGGCATCTAGAGTACAAATGGCATTGAGCTGGGCGTTATGGCGAGAAATCTGGAAGAGGTAAGCTTCGATGACTTCTACAGACGATACTTGGCGATCGCGAATCATCTGTGCAAGTTGATGAGCAGGTGCAAATGTTAGGTCATTCATAAGTGAAGTCCTTTATTTATTGGTAAAGTTAACTATATTCACTTTTAGTTAATTATCTTAACTTAATTTTGCGAGCTTTCAATTCTCAATTCTCAATTCTCAATTAAAAAAATGGGTCGTCCACTCAAAGAAAATTCCTTAACACCGCAAGATGTGATCCGTGCGGCGATCGATTGCCTCGACAAAGAGGGTGAATCGGCTCTGGGCGTGAATCGGGTCGCTAGAGAACTAGGCATCAAGCCGCCTGCTATCTACAAGCATCTGGATGGCAATACAGGGCTGCTTCGTGCGGTAGCCCTAGAAATTTGGCGCAACTATTTGACAGATTATCAAAGTCAAACGACGGACATCACCGAACCCCGCGATCTACTTCGCATTGGCGCACAGGCTACTCGCAATTTTGCCCAGCGTTATCCGGCGCGTTATACCGTGATGATGCAATATCAACTGCGACCTACCGATCCAGACGAGGCTAAAATCATTTACGATTCCCTGCGCTTATTCAAAAAATCCCTGCAATTATATGAATTGAGTGATGATGCGCTAATTGATACAATGCGGATGGTGAATGCGGCAATTTATGGTTTTATTGTGAGAGAAAATTCGGAATTAATGACATTGAATCGATCGCCCGATCGTAGCTATGAAGTGATGTTAGATGCGTTGTTGGTGGCGATCGAATATATTCAGAAAATCGAGCGAGGATCGCCTAAAATAGAGATCGATTACCTACGGTAGGCTTCTGCTCAGGCAGACGCTACGCGAACGCCAACGATACGGTTGCATGTATGATAACTCAACTCAAGATTAACCGAAAACAACCAGTAGAAATCAAATGGGAAGCACTTCCTGCTGGATTTAGGCTAGAGGACGAACCTGTGGAAAATACCGGACAACCATTAATCGCCAGCGCGTTGAGAGAAAGTCTCGAAATCGCCCAACGCATTCAACCTCAGATGCTGATTGCGACTAATTTTGCCCTGTGTGCGACGGTGAATGAAGAATTGGTCATCAAAGCACCCGATTGGTTATATGTTCCTAGCGTCAAAGAGCAATTGGCTTCTCGCAACAGCTACACGCCTAATCTGGAGGGAGACTTACCCCTTATCGTCATGGAGTTCCTTTCGGAAACCGAAGGCGGCGAGTATTCAGTCAAACCCACTTATCCCCCTGGGAAATGGTTTTTTTACGAGCAAATATTGCAGGTACCGATTTATGTCATCTTCGAGCCAAAAGCTGGATTATTAGAACTGTACCGTCTCCAAAACGGCAAATACGAACTAGAACAACCAGATGAAAATGGTCGTCATTGGCTACCAGAAATCGACCTTTATCTAGGGACTTGGAGGGGAACTAAAACCGATCGCCATGGTTATTGGCTGCGGTGGTGGAACCAGTCGTCAGCAATCCTACCTTGGGCGGTAGAACAGATTGAAGCCGAACGCCAACGCGCCGAACAGGAATCCCAACGTGCAGAACAGGAATCCCAACGCGCCGAACAGGAATCCCAACGCGCAGATCGAGAACGCGATGAAAAAGAAAAATTAATCGCCTATCTGCGCGCTCAAGGTATCGATCCAAACAATATTACTTGAGTTCGATCTAACTGCTACGCGATCGCGCACACTAATTCCAATCCTGTTATCCATCTATTACACTCATGGTAAGTTAGATAATGAAACAATAACCTTTAAATCTAAACAACTGAAAATTTCCTAGCCTTGCGATCTAGCTTTTACTCACTTTAATCTGCTCGGATCTTTTCTGAGCAACAAGTAAGACTAACGCGATCGTTTCTGGGACTAGAGCTGCGATCGCCGCGAGTTGTAGCGATCGAGTTTCTGAAGCATTAAATAAACCTGCTACACCGCTCAGGTGCGCCGAGATAACGTCAGTAGTATCGATCGCGATACAGGCTAATAACAGTGCTTTCACAGTATAACGATCGGCAATAGCCACGACGATCGCCAGTACAATATCTCTAATTGCCCACACGCGAATAATGTAAGGCATTTGGATATTGGAATCCATCGGGATATTCAATTGCGTCATCAACCACAGTGGATCGACATAGCCAACCGCACTCATACTGAACCGAATCAGACACATTAGTCCGATGAGTAAAGCGATATACCAACTTTGACCTCTCATGTTTGCTCCTGTCTAGTTTAAACACATACCAAACTTCGTCAGCCCTGGAAATTCGCTCCCAAACTGTTGGCTAAAGTAATCAGCATGAAAAGTTTGATAGGGCTTGAACCCAATCGATTCATAGGTACGACGAGCGGCATCGTTGCCATTAATTACCATAATTCCGGCGTGAGAATGCTGTTGCAATCTTCCCTCTTCGATCGAGGCTCTGAGCAAAACTTTTCCCAGCCCGCGACCGCGTGCTTCTGGCATTACTGCCACATTTTCAATAATCCACGATGCTTGAGGTGTGAGAAAAAACGGTCGGCAATCGCCACCCCAAAATTGCTCGTAGCGATCGCCAAAGGCTGTAGCCACTTCTGGCGACCAGTTCAATTGCTTGGCAATTTTGGCTAGGCAAGATAGCCGCAACGGACAGTAATCTTCAGCATTTGGGGTATATCCTGCTGCTGCGGCAACGGGCTGACCATCCTCTTCTAAGATCGAGAAATCGCTCACAGATCCCCAGTTAGAAGCATTTGTGCTCAATTGAACCTCCATGAATTGCAATGCGCTGGTGCCAGTGCCTTGCAAAAGGTCTTCCCAGAAGCAGTGGTTCAACGGCGGTAAAGAAGCTTCATATTGAATTCTGGCCAGAAACGGAACATCTGAAATCGTTGCTTTGCGGACGTTTAGGGTTGGTGACATTTTCATCTCCTTGAAGAGAATCTGAATAACAGATACAATCTGTATGTATCCTTTATACAGCAACATTCTTTTCCTTGTCAAGATACATACTGTACGAATGTTAAATGAGCTGCCATGCCTACCAAGTTAACTAAAGCCGAGCAAACCCAACAAACCCGCCAAGCGATTCTCGCTCGATCGCGCCATCTATTTGCCACCAAGGGATATGCAGCCACGGGCACTGAAGAGATTATTAGTGAGCTAGGCATTACTCGCGGAGCTTTGTATCACCAATTTGGCGATAAGCTGGGGGTTTTTAGGGCGGTGGTTGCCCAAGCCTATAGCGAGATTACCGATTACATCCGCATCAAAGTACAGCCGCTAGATGACAATTGGGAACAGTTGGTTGTGGGCTGTCAGGCATTTCTAGAAATTGCTCAACGCGAGGATCTGCGAAGATTGGTATCGATCGAAGCACCTGCTGTTTTAGCCGCAGAGACATTGGTAGAGTTCGATCGATATGGATTTGAGTTACTGCATCAGTCGATTCAGATCGCTGTCGCTGAGGGCAAGCTGAACGCGATCGATCCTGAATGCTTTGCTCATTTGGTGAATGGTGCGCTGAATGAACTGGCAACCTGGGTCGCCCAATCCAACGATCCGCAACGGTTGAAAACAGCTCAACAATCGATCGAGACGTTACTAGCTCGGCATCAAAACTGAATCACAATCTAAAACAGATCTAACTGCTTAAATCACTTTACATCCATCTTTTGACAGATATTACAATCTCTCTAAAGGAGGTGGTAATTAGATGGAATAATTAGTACTGTAGAAGGGTTAAATTCGGGCATTATTGTGGTAACTACTATCTCGAATATAAATCCCAATCTGACTGACGCTACAGCTTTGTCAGCTACCCTGACCCCCACAGAACTACATCAAATTCACGGCTTTTGGCGGGCTTGTAACTACCTCGCAGCAGGCATGATTTACCTCCAAGATAATCCGCTCCTGCGCGAACCCCTCCAACCCGAACACATCAAAAATCGCCTCCTGGGGCACTGGGGCACCAGTCCTGGTTTGAGTTTCATTTACACCCACATCAACCGCATCATCACCAAATTTGACCTCAATGCCATCTATTTGGCTGGGCCTGGACATGGTGCGCCTGGAGTCCTCGCTCCGGTATATTTAGAAGGCAGCTACTCGGAAATTTATACCGATAAAACTGAAGATCTCGATGGAATGCGGGCTTTTTTCCGCCAGTTTTCCTTCCCTGGTGGAATTGGTAGCCACTGTACGCCGGAAACTCCTGGCTCGATTCATGAAGGTGGCGAACTTGGCTATAGTATTTCCCATGCTTATGGTTCGGTGTTGGATAATCCTGACTTGATAAGTGTGGTTGTAGTTGGCGATGGTGAGGCTGAAACGGGGCCACTAGCAACCGCTTGGCATTCAAATAAGTTTCTCGATCCGCGTCGAGATGGGGTGGTATTACCGATTCTGCATTTGAATGGTTACAAGATAAATAATCCGAGTGTCTTGGCGCGGATTAGCCATGAGGAATTGGAGAGCTTATTGCAGGGTTATGGTTATACGCCCTATTTTGTCGAGGGAGAGGAGTATGACACAATGCACCAACTCATGGCGGCGACACTCGATACTTGTATTGCCCAAATTGATAGGATCCAATCCGGCGCGCGGCATGATGGGGATACTACTCGTCCATTGTATCCGGCGATCGTCCTCCGTTCGCCCAAGGGATGGACGGGGCCAAAGCAGCTCGATGGGCATCAGATTGAGGGTTCTTGGCGATCGCATCAAGTCCCGCTCAAGGCTGTCAAAACCGATCCAAAACAACTGCAAATGCTGGTTGATTGGCTCCAAAGTTACCATCCAGAGGAGCTATTTGACGAACATGGTCAATTGCGATCGGAATTTCGCGCTGTCGCTCCTCAAGGTACTAGACGAATGGGTAGCAATCCCCACGCTAATGGTGGTTTAATCCGTAAGGTACTGAGGCTGCCAGATTTTCGGCAATATGGGGTAGATGTATCTGCGCCAGGGCAAATTGAGGTATCGAATACTTATCCTTTGGGCGTATTGATGCGGGATATTATCCGCGCTAATCCTGATAATTTTCGCCTATTTGGGCCGGATGAGACGGCTTCCAATCAGCTTCAAGCGGTATATGAGGCGACCAAAAAAGTGTGGTGGGGTGAGTACCGCCCTGAAGACGCTGACGGGGCTGAATTGGCTCTCGATGGTCGGGTGATGGAAATGTTGAGCGAACACACCTTAGAGGGCTGGCTAGAGGGCTATCTGTTGACGGGCAGACATGGTTTGCTCTCGACTTATGAAGCATTCGTCCATGTTATCGATTCGATGTTCAATCAACATGCAAAATGGTTGGAGATCTCGCGGAAGTTAGCATGGCGGGCAGATGTTGCTTCGCTCAATCTATTGATTACTTCGACGGTTTGGCGACAGGATCATAATGGTTTTAGTCATCAAGATCCAGGGTTCTTGGATGTGGTGGCGAATAAGAGTGCGGAGGTGGTGCGGATTTATTTGCCGCCTGATGTTAATTGTTTACTGGCGATCGCCAATCAATGTTTTAAAAGTACCAATCAAATTAATGTTATTGTCTCTGATAAACAACCTCACCTCCAGTATTTAACGATCGATGCGGCGATCGCTCACTGTATCAAAGGCGTGGGAATTTGGGAATGGGCGAGTACCGATCGAGGTGTCGAACCAGATGTGGTAATTGCTTGCGCTGGGGATATCCCCACTCAAGAAGCTCTGGCTGCTGTGGCAATTTTAACCGAGGCATTTCCCGATCTCAAGATTCGGTTTATTAATGTCGTCGATCTGCTTGCGCTCCAAGAGCCGCGTGAATATGCTGACGGTTTAACAGATAAAGACTTTGATGGACTATTTACAATTAATAAACCGATTATCTTTAACTTCCACGGTTATCCTTGGTTGATTCATCGTTTAACCTATCGCCGGACAAATCACAAGAATCTACATGTGCGGGGATATAAAGAGAAGGGGAATATTAATACGCCCTTAGAATTGGCGATGAATAATCAGATCGACAGGTTTAGTATTGCCATTGATGCGATCGATCGGGTGCCCAAATTACAAGTAGCTGGGGCGCATACCAAGGAGCAACTGAAGAATCGTCAAATCGAGTGTCGTCAATATGCTTATAAACATGGCACCGATTTACCAGCAGTTGTGAATTGGCGGTGGGAAAGTCTCAGCAGCTAATCATCCAGAATCTGAATCTTGATGTGCGATTATACTAGGCTGGGAGATCTAAATTTCGCTCTGCAAATTAATCATTGGACGTTACCTCCCCAAAAGTCTTCGGCGATCCTCACTCTTCAGCAAGTTCCATCAATTCCTCAGCATCAAGTTTATTGATATCCCTAACTTTGTCAAGAAGTTAGGGATATTTATTATAAATCTTTATCTAAATATTCCAAAAGTCTGGTGCTGGACAAATAGTTTTAATTGCCATGATTATCTTAAATTGTAAATTATATTTTGCTATACTTTGCTTTTTGAGCAACTTTTGCGTACAATTAAGCGTATCGAGCCTAAAACATCGAGTCTTCTGAACAAATCGCTATCTCCAAAGAGAATTGCACATTCAATTAGGGTAGGATAAATCATGTCAAAAACTGTTGCCGATCTAATGACTATTGATGTTCTAACCGTCACGCCCACAACAGCTCTATCAGCAGCGATTAAGCTTTTGGTCGATCGTCAAGTTAGCGGTTTGCCCGTCGTAGATGATGAGGGAAAATTGGTCGGAGTGATTTCCGAATCAGACTTAATGTGGCGTGAAAAAGGTCTGGATTTACCGCCGCATATTATATTTCTGGATAGTGTCATTTATCTCGAAAATCCGCTCCAACACGATCGCGATCTCCACAAAGTTTTGGGTCAAACGGTTGGGGAAGTTATGACCGATCGACCGATCTCAATCCCGATCGAAACTACCATCCCAATGGCAGCAAGAATCATGCACGATAAGAAAATTCACCGTTTACCGATCGTCGATGCCGAGAATCGGCCGATCGGCATCATCACCCAAGGTGATATTGTCAGAGGAATTGCCGAGCAAGAGCAGTAGGGCTTTTAAGCAGGGGTCAGAGGTCAGGGGTCAGCGAAAAGTGCGGTCTTGGGGTCTCCCCTGTCTTGTCGTTTTTTTATTCGGGGGGAACCCTAGACATAAAAACGCCGCAAGTAGAGCACCTTTTCAAGAGAGGGGTCAGTTTGGGAAAGCTGACCTACTAATGGTTTGTTGGCGTAGCCTCCGCCAGAGCGGAAGCGTCTACATCTGTCCTAACCGCCCTGGCGGTTGCTATATTAGACCTCCTGCGAAAGTAAAAGCACAATCATTTTCAATACCGTTTTCATCTAAAATTCCCCCTATTCCCTATTCCCTATCCCCTATTCCCTGACTTTCGCAGGAAGTCTATTTTAGTGGTTGGGCTTATGTTGACGACTCAAAACTTGTAGACATCGATCGCGTCGTAATGCGGCTAAATTAGCACTTCCCGTACAAAACAACACTGTTTGCAATTCTGCCATCAAGATCTCTGTCAATTCGGCTACCGCAGCGGCGGAAATATCCGCAGCTTGGAGAAAAGGAAACGCCAAACCGCCTAGATCCGCCCCCAAAGCAATTGCTTTGGCGACATCCAACCCATTTCGCAAACCCCCAGAAGCAATCAATGGCAAATCTGGGGCAATCTGCCGAATATTGGCGACGCACTCGGCGGTAGGAATCCCCCAATCCCCAAAAGTCTCGCCTAGTCTGCGTTGAAGTGGTGTCTTTGCCCGTTCGCTTTCGACTTTTGCCCAAGAAGTTCCCCCCGCGCCAGCAACATCGATCGCACTCACCCCAGCAGCGATCAATTGTTGCGCCATTGCTGCGGAAATGCCATTCCCAACTTCTTTGACGATCGTGGGTACAGGTAGCTTGTGACAGACGGTAGCAATGCGATCGAGCAATCCCTTAAAATTCGTATCGCCGTGGGGTTGGATGCACTCCTGAAGGGGGTTGAGGTGCAAAATCAGGGCATCAGCTTCGAGGATATCTACCGCCAGCTTACATTGCTCGATGCCATAGCTATAGTTGAGTTGTACCGCGCCGATGTTTGCTAGTAGTAAAATATCTGGGGCGATTTTTCGCACTTGAAATGTGGCTGCTACGTCGGGTTGTTCGATCGCCACTCGCTGTGAGCCAACACCCATGGCTAGTTTATACTCTTGAGCGATTTCGGCGAGATGATGGTTGATGGTTTTGGCTTGCTCTGTACCCCCAGTCATGGAGGAGATCAATATCGGTGCGCCAAGTTCTTTACCTAGAAACTTGGTAGTGATGTCGATCTCTTGGTAATCTAATTCTGGCAGACAAGAGTGGGTAAACTCATACCGATCGAATCCACTCCCCCGATCGTGGAACTGAACGTCTGACTCTAGACAAATCCGAATATGCTCTGCTTTGCGCTGGGTCGTAGAAGACATAGGGGTGATGCCATAATAGCAAGGAGGATCGAGTCAAGTATAGCAGGGGTCAGGGGTCAGGGGTCAGGGGTGAGGGGGGAAGCTAGAGAGGCGGC
>JANMEL010000197.1:0-3250 GCA_031376885.1 Chamaesiphon sp. OTE_70b_metabat_96
TCCTTATGTTCTGTATAAATTCTAGGAAACTACAAATTCGAGGTCGATTTTTTCATGCCCATCATTGCGTGGAAGACGCTACAACAACCATTGGACCAGCAGAGGAACCAGGTAGCCGAGCGAGAACGCTTCCCAGATCGCGCCGACGATGAACAGTGGCAGCGTGAAAAGGCTTAGCCAACCGAGCTGTTGTAGCCCACGGACGTAACCCTGACGATGGTTCCGAGCACCGATCGTTGCAGGACGAACCCACGATCGCCATCAATATCACACAGCCCCCTTACCTTACAAGTAGAAGTAGGATTAGAATTACTTAACGCAGGGATATTGACCTTGATGCTATGCTATATAAATCAAGGTCAATATCCACTTGACCATCAATTTTTGTAAAAGCAACAATACCGAAATCCAAAGTACGCAATAAGACTTTTCAAGACAATTGAAAACAATAAGGAAAGTAAGAATAAGGGAGGATTAGTTTCCACCATCTCTAACGTTGATGCTAAAAATAATAAGATAGAAAGAAATGAGCAACTATTATAAATAGCCCACATCTTTTGCCTACGTTTAAATATTTTTGAGGCAATTTGAAGATAACTAGATGCCATCCAAATCAAAAAAAATGGGATGACAATTAACCAAAAAAGTGAATTTTGAAGTAGAAAAGTAGCTGAGTTGATATTTTGGGATGAATCTTTTATAAGCCTAATAAGTATAGACAATATTGGAAGCGCGTGCAATAGCGCAGAATATGATAAAAAATCACTCAAAAGCCAAATAATTCTCTGATTAAAGTTCATATATTTAAAGATAACAGCCATATTTAAAAATACAACGATTATGCTGAAAAGAGATATCAAGTAAGTAGTGTCAACAACATTGAATTTATCTTTAACAATAACAATAAACTGCCCAGCTAAAAAGAATGAGAGTATATTTATGCAACACCAGTAAATACAAAAAAAAGGTGATTTGACATCAAGTTGAAATGTGTCCATTAGTTTAGCCTTTTATTGAAAAGTTTATAGGTCAGCCTGAAATTTCACTTCTTCTCAGATCTGATTGGTAGCATCTCACCTTTGCAAGCAAGTATAAATACTTATTTGCTATAGAGGATGAGAATGAGCTAAACGCGCTGAAAATCGACCATTTAAGTAAGCACATCGATGTTTCAGCACTTGGTCTACATTTTTTGCATCCCACTGCGCCCCAGAAATCTTAATTCTTCGTCCTATTTGTTTAATTCCCGATTCCACAGACCCAGAGCCGATGGTAAATCCCTCTAATTTCAAGTAGTGATAATTGGGAATCCGTGGGCGATGTTTGACAAGATAAGCGATGAATTTAGGGACTGTTTCCAATTTACAATTGGAGAATAAAGCAATGGCTTCATCTACTTTTCCTTGCCAGAGTAGTGCTTCGACTTGATGGAGACGATCGTTCGAACCCCCGACTTTATATAAATTCTCAACTAGATGGAACCAATCTAGAATTTCACGACGTTTTTCAGGCAGAGCGATCGCCCGAAACAGATTCCAAATCCCGTCATGTCCATCCCCAATACAAGAAACAGTTTCGGACAGCGGTTGTCTATTAACCCAGTCTAGGAGGTCTTCATTTCGTTTAAAATAAGCACCGATTCCTTGACCTTCAAAGACGACGGCTTTGTAGTCATTCCAAATGCATTCTTCGCCTTTGGGTGTGCGGATTCTAGCTTTTCCACCATCTATACAAATAACTTCAATAGGTGTTTCATAAATGATTTCTTCAAATTCTTGATGATGAACTAATCTCTGATGTGTGCTATGTGAGATATGAATTCCCGTCAGTGTTGCTAAATCTTCTTCCGAACGACTATAAGAATTGTTTGCACTGACGAGTAAACTGCAAATTTCTAGATGTTCACTGATTTGAGTATGAGATTTTACGTTCAATTTTTGAGCTTGGCGCTCCGTGATTTGGATTTTCCCAAGGGTTGTTTTGAGCTTACGATATCTTCCGGCTGTAGTTTGAGTGGTATTTTCGATAAAAAAACACCGATCTCAGGACCGACTAACTCCAAAATTTTCTGACGGACAACGGTTTCAATTCCACCCAACGTCTGAATGGTTGCTGGATCGGTGTCAGAATAGAGAACTTTAGCAATCTGCTGGGCGTGGTACTGGACTTCTTTTAATTCTTCGGGAGTCATGACAAAGTTTCAGATTAGTTCCTCAATTTTGTCGTATTTTACGGAAATCATCACTGAGTATTTATACTTATTGCAAAGGTGAGATGCTCCCGATCTGATTTCTCTTTTTAATTCTCTTAAGAATACTGTTAAGATAGTTTTTGCTGCGTCCAACTGACTAAAAGCCTCCTGTATCTTTAATGGATTATTATGAACGCGATTCACTATATCACCGACAACAAATTGTGATGCTGAACGAGTTAATTGATCTGCATAATAATCAATCCACTGTTGTTCATTAGCAAAATTATTTTCTCCTCTAAACCAACTTCCTTGATTAAATACATGACTTCCACCAGTAAAGCTTCCATCTCCTTTTATATCACCTAATCCAATAATCTTGGCAAATGTTGTAAATCTAGAAGCTCTAAGATTTCCTGAAGGCGTATAATAAGACTTAAAAATTTCAGATACAGTTGGCCAGCTATTAACTTTAGACATTTTATCTCTAAAGTAGTATGAAATAACAAGGCCATCAATATTACCCAGTAAATCTTGGTGTTCAGCTTCATCATTAATTACATCTTGGATATCACCTATACGTGTTTTTTCTGGTGAATTAACTAATGTTCTAATAATCCCTCCTAAATCACCAAGCCAAGTTGAATTCTCAATATTACTATCTACTTCTAAAGGCTCCAAGATAGGGGATGATACATTTGAAATTTTCAATAAGTTCATCGGGACAACAGCACTAGGGCGATTAACAGCATCCATAGCAACGAGTGTGTGTCCTATATCAAGATAATTACCATCAACATCTCGAATTTCTTGAGATTTATCAATTTCTGGACGAGAATCTGGTATGAGTACTGCTACTTGTGAGATTCCAGAACCTAAATCGGTTCTTGGTGTTGGCAGCCATTTACCAGGGATAATAGGTTTACCAGATCCATCTCTTTGAAATATTGGAGAAATATTCTTGGTATTTGGAATAATTAATTCATCCCAAAGAAGTCCCCTATAATATAGTTGTCTGAATCTTGTTATCATATCTTTTGTATTTCTGGAATCGAATTG
>JANMEL010000198.1:0-4068 GCA_031376885.1 Chamaesiphon sp. OTE_70b_metabat_96
CGATTCTCTTCCAGAGACGCTTTGCGATTCTGTTCCTGAGAGGATTTGCGTTAGTCTTGAAGTGTGGCTTCGCGATTCTCTTCCAGAGACGCTATGCGATTCTCTTCCAGAGACGCTACGCGATCGAAACCAACCGCTACCACCACCCTCCACTCCGTCCGCTCGTACCGATCGAGATTATAATGAGGGCGATAATCAAAATTATTTAGTATAGGTAATTCTAGTGACTGCTACTGTCCAATCGCCCGCTACAGCGCGTCGGGCTGTATTCCCCTTTACTGCCATTGTCGGGCAAGAGGAGATGAAATTAGCTCTGTTATTAAATACGATCGATCCTCTCATCGGTGGGGTAATGATCATGGGCGATCGAGGTACGGGTAAATCTACCACGATTCGGGCACTGGCAGATCTCCTGCCCGAAATTGATGTCGTGCAAAACGATCCCTTTAATAGCCATCCCAGCGATCCCGATTTGATGAGTGAGGATTTGCGTCAGGAGTTTTTGACGCATCACACCCCATTCCCTGCAACGACGAAAAAAGTGCCGATGGTAGATTTACCATTGGGAGCAACAGAAGATCGGGTGTGTGGCACGATCGATATTGAGAAGGCTCTGGCTGAGGGTGTCAAAGCGTTTGAACCTGGTTTACTTGCAAAGGCTAATCGGGGGATTTTGTACGTGGATGAGGTGAATCTGCTCGACGATCACTTAGTCGATGTATTGCTCGATTCGGCTGCTTCTGGTTGGAATACCGTGGAGCGAGAAGGGATTTCGATTCGTCACCCTGCTCGATTTGTGCTCGTCGGCTCTGGAAATCCTGAAGAAGGTGAATTGCGCCCGCAATTGTTGGATCGATTTGGGATGCACGCGGAGATTCGCACTGTCAAAGAGCCAGAATTGCGGGTACAAATTGTCGAACAACGATCGGATTTTGACCAAAACCCCAACTCGTTTATCATTGAGTATCAAGAGGAGCAAGTATTGATGCAACAGCGCATCGTAGACGCTCAGACAAGATTGCCATCTGTCACTCTAGACTACGATCTCCGGTTGAAGATTTCTCAAGTCTGTTCAGAATGCGATGTAGATGGGCTGCGGGGAGATTTGGTTACTACCCGCGCTGCAAAAGCTTTAGCTGCCTATGAAGGGCGTACAGAGGCTACTGTGGATGATATTCGGCGCATCGTCGCTCTATGTCTACGCCATCGGTTGCGGAAAGATCCTCTAGAATCGATCGATTCTGGGTATAAGGTAAATAAAGTCTTCGCTCAAGTATTTGGGATCGAATTACCCTAATTATTTACGGGTGTGTTATCTCAACGGTTAACACACCCCTACAGGTTAATCCCCCCACTAGCCCACTCTCCGCGCTCTCCCCTATCTCTTCCTACTCTGCGCCACCGCAATTGTCACCCACCCAGAATCCACATCCAACCGAAATTTCTGTTTGGGTACCAATAAAATATTCCTTTCCGCCGCACATAGAGCTGCTGCTTCCGCCACACTTTTGGTTCCCACTGCTGCCGCGACAGATCTAGATGGATGAGCAACAGCAACGGAATTCAGCCATCCTGGGCGATATATTTTTAAAACCCAACCTTTTTGTCGGCAATAATCGAATAAACCTAATTCATCAGCCTTTAGATCGATCGTCGCAATCCCCGCAATTGTGGCAAGATCTAGATCGTAGTTAATAAATACCGATTCGATCGCACATTCGATCGCCAACTTACTTACCCCCCGCTGACAACCTACACCTATCCATAGGGGAGAGGGGGAGAGGGGGGGAGGGGGAGACTGGGAGACTGGGAGATAGATTGGGTTGAAAAATACGTCAGTCAAATTCACAATCCCCCATCCCCCATATGCCCAACGAAATCACTACTAAAACTTTATACCTAATCGGTACGCCGATCGGCAATTTGGGCGACATGACAATGCGGGGGATTCAAACTCTCAAAGATGTCGATCTGATCGCCGCAGAAGATACCCGTCACACTGGAAAACTGCTCCACCATTTTCAGATCGACACCAAGCAAATTAGCTATCACGAGCATAACGAGCAACAACGGATTCCGGCATTAATCGAACAGTTGCAAAGTGGTAAATCGATCGCTCTCGTCACCGATGCAGGGATGCCAGGGATTTCCGATCCTGGTTATCATCTAGTCTCAGCCTGCGTTGCTGCGGGAATTCGGGTGGTACCGATTCCAGGCGTGACGGCGGTAATTACGGCGGTGAGTGCGTCAGGATTGCCGAGCGACAGGTTTATCTTTGAAGGCTTTTTGCCAGCCAAAGGACAAGAAAGACGCGACAGGTTAGAATCAGTCCAAGGTGAAGCTCGTACTTTGGTTTATTATGAATCTCCCCATCGCTTACGTCAAACCTTAGCAGATTTTGGGACGACATTTGGGATCGATCGACAAATAGTATTGGCGCGAGAATTGACTAAGTTGCACGAAGAATTTTGGCGCGGCAATATCGGTGGTGCGATCGCACATTATACCCAAATCGAACCTCAAGGGGAATACGCGATCGTCCTTGCAGGCGCAGCCGTAAGTCATCCTACCCTCACTGATGAAGCCATTACCAATGCCCTAATTGAATTGATGCATCAAGGCATATCTCGCTCTCAAGCTAGTCGTCAACTCAGCGATGAAGTTTCCCAATCGCGCCGCTATATCTATCAATTAGCACTGGCGATTGTCGAAGACAGACCAAAGGATTGAGCTAACAAAAAGCCTATTTCAATATCTGCGGTATTGGCTGCTTAAATTGAGGTGCTAATTGGGTGTCAATAAGGCAGATCCTATAGCAAACTACGTTAAGCGAAGGGATCTGGGATACTTGCCGAAGGAGCAGAGAATTCACCCGTGCTAACAAATTCCAATCGTAGCTTGAGCCATGTGATAAACTGTCGGTTGGTAGAAATGATTCCAGTGGCAGGTTGAGGACATTTGGCTTTGACAGCCGCTAATTCTGGTGCGTTGAGGAAAGCTGGATTGTCGATGACCCAAAAATCGATTTCCTTTTCTTGCTCGTGGTAATTGCGTACCCGCTCTTTCAATACATCGTCTAGTGCTTCTGTTTCGCCGCGCAAAAATTTTGAGCTGGCAACTAAATAGTAATAAGTTTGCATATCTCGATCGATCGGGTTAAATAATTTGTAAAGTGTCAGTGTGGCAAAAGGTTGCTTAATACTGGTACTCCAGTTGAGGGCGGGTAGTTCAATTAGCCCAAACCGCGCATAGCTGCCTTCATTTCGCGGATAGCTCGATCGAGTCCCACTAAAACCGATCGACTAATGATACTATGTCCGATGTTTAATTCTTCCATGCCTGGTAGACAGGCGATCGGATACACATTCCAATAGGTTAAACCATGTCCGGCATTTACCCGCAATCCAGCCGCAAGCGCAGCCTCGCAGCCAGTGGTCAAATTAACTAGCTCTCGGTGCTGGCTATCCGCCTCTTTAGCGTCTGCATATCGTCCTGTGTGCAATTCGATAAATTTTGCATTTACCTTCGCTGCTGCGTCGATTTGAGTGGTGTGGGCATCGATAAATAGACTGACTGGAATATCTGCTGATTGTAGCCGATCGACGATCGAGTTCAGGCGATCGAGTTGACCTGCCACATCTAAACCACCCTCAGTAGTTACTTCTTCCCGTCGCTCTGGTACGAGGGTCACATAATCTGGCTTGATTTCTAGGGCAATTTGCAGCATTTCCGATGTGGCTGCCATTTCCAAGTTTAATCGGGTGCGAACAGTTTCGCGCAATAGTCGAATATCTCGATCCTGCATATGTCGGCGATCTTCCCGCAAATGGGCGGTGATTCCATCCGCTCCAGCCAATTCTGCCAAAACCGCTGCGGCGATCGGATCTGGCTCTACAGTCTTCCGCGCCTGTCTAATCGTGGCTACATGATCGATGTTTACCCCAAGTGTCAGCAATTGTCCATTCTCCTCGATCGATACTTTTTTAGTATAGATCGCAATTTAATTGCTAACACCCAGTCTTCCGCGCCTGTCTAATCGTGGCTACACGATCGATGTTTACCCCAAGT
>JANMEL010000205.1:0-7948 GCA_031376885.1 Chamaesiphon sp. OTE_70b_metabat_96
TATTTTAGGTGGGTGCTTTTGTCATGTCTATCGTCATTGACAGCCACCGATTAAAATGGGGGCTAACAATCCTACGTCCGCCTACGCGGACTATTTTCTGAGTCCGGGTAGGGGGACTTCGCATCACTAGCTGCGACGACCCTACTGGAACGCTCCGCGAACAGTCGTCAGCGAGAGGTGTTGCGCCTACGCGGACTCAGATCTTGAGTGTCTTCACCAATGCGATCGACTGCTTGACAAATTAAACTACCTAATTTAAGTTAGATAAAAAGAGAGATAACACCATACTCGATCCGGTTAAGTGGATAATTTACCTCACTTCCGCACTGTAAGCTGTGACAGCGCGGAATGTGGGACTTACTCACGCAGACTTCGATCGTGTAACTGCGTTTGAAACCGCCAACTTGCCTTATTTGCCAAAACCGATCCCCAAGGAGAAACTTTTAATGTTTGATTTATTGCCCAATTTTTGGACACCCGTATTACCTGTCGCCGAGATTCAGGATACGCCTGTAGCTGTCGAACTCGCTGGTGAAAAACTCGTTTTATTTCGGAATTCTCAGGGTGAAATTGCTGCTCTGCTGGATCGATGTCCTCATCGAGGTGCCGCACTTTCACTCGGTCGTGTGGGCGAAAATGGATGTATAGAATGCCCTTATCATGGGTGGCAATTTGCCAAAGATGGCTCTTGTGTTCATGTGCCTCTCAATAATCCAGCAGAGATTAATCTGTCCAAACTTTCGACGGTGAGCTTATCTACGCTTGTTGTCGCTGGGTTAGTTTGGGTATTTACAGGGCAAGGAGAACGTCCACATTTACAGGTGCCTGAAAGCTTGATGCGCTCTCCAGAATCCTATTTTATCCATTATGAGGTTTGGGATACTCATTGGACTAGAATCGTCGAAAATTCAATGGATTATGCACATGTAAGCTTCGTGCATCGAAATTCATTTGGGAACGAAATTGCTCAACAAGCACTTAAATCGGGCAGCTTTGTTGAGACTCAGGCTACCAAGACCGATCGATCTATTCAAGTTTTCAATCGTTACCATAATGTTGAATCTGCCTTTTCTTTTGAATGGCATCAACCGAACTTAGTTGTCATTAAGTTTGATGAAATGGGTATTCCAGTTCGCTCTCATTCATTTGCCATTCCAATTAATGAAAATCAAACTCGATTCTTGATGGCGATCGAGCTACTCTCACCTCATGCAAAGTCGATGATGCAGGCATTTGTTGCGCCGATGATTGAAGATCGGGTAATTATTGAACCCCAAAAAGGGGCGATTCCGTCAACAACAGAGGAGTATAATGTTCCTAGCGATCGAGCAACTCTAATGTTCCGTCGGTGGTATCATCAAACGATCGGCGCAAAGCTAAATAACAATTAATATAGATCTTGGATCGAGGTAAATTATTGACGATCGATCTATACTAGAATTACGCTATATCCCCGACTTCTCCAAGAAGTCGGGGATATATCTTATAGCTTCTACTCAATGGTCAAACCAAAATACCAACCTAATTTGTGAAGGATCGCCATATTGTTTCAACTTCTCTAAAAATTCCATAAAATCTTTGGCTGACTCAGCATATGTTTCAGTCCATCGAACAATTGCCCCATTGTCAGGATCGAAATCATAAATCATCCGCATATCTTGAGGTAGCTTATCAAATGGAAACGGCTTCCTCTCTTCAAATAGATGAACCCAAGCTGGATTTACCAAATCTTCATGAACCATCACTTTCCCATGCCAGTCAAATTCTAAGACTTCAGCTAAAAGTAGCCAACTTCTTGAGCTATAAATATCGAGGCTATCGGGGCTTCTAGTCCGATCGTCAAGCTCTGGACTCAAATCTTGCGGTAAGCCGCGAATCGAATCAATAAAATCAAATGGTTGGCTATCCATTATTCCCCATACTGGCGGGTTTCTGATATCAGCAAGAATCGCAAATAATCTATAATTTTGCCGACCGTAATAAATTTCGTCCTCTTGGGAATTCTCATCCAGTTCTGTCAAGAGATGCCAAGTGCCATTTCTCTCGATCTCCGCATACATAGAAATCCAAGTACCCATAAAACTCGTCTCCTGGCGATCGAAAGATGAGAAGATGATGTATGCTATATTTTACACTCGATCGAAAATCGACTACCGTACACTTTGCTTAAAATAGGTGAATATCGATCGAGTTTTAGCGTAATATGTAGTGGGTCATAATTATTCGATCGATGGAATCTATTCCGCTCCAGCCTGATGTCGTACTCGCAGCCCAAGGGCTTACCCGCCGATTTGGGGGACTTGTGGCGGTAAATGAAGTTTCCTTCGCCGTGACAAAGGGGGAAATATTTGGTTTAATTGGGCCTAATGGGGCGGGTAAAACCACCACATTTAATCTGATGACGGGGCTAATTCCCGCATCTAGCGGACAAATGTTGCATCAGGGTACGGATATTTCTCGGTTACGCCCGTTTCAAATCGCTCAACGGGGGATTGCGCGCACATTTCAGAATATTCGCCTGTTTGGTAATCTATCCCTATTGGAGAATGTGACGATCGCCCATCATATTCAGACCAAAAGCGGACTATTTCAAGGTATCTTCAATTTACCACCCACACCAGCCGAAGAACGGGATATACGCGATCGATCGCATGAATTGCTAACTTTGGTCGGTTTAGCCGATCGAGCCAGCAGCTTGGCGAATAACCTTGCCTACGGCGATCGTCGTCGATTGGAAATTGCCCGCGCACTAGCTCTAAAACCACAGATTTTGCTACTCGACGAACCTGCGGCGGGGATGAATCCTAGCGAGAAGGGGCAATTGAGCGACTTTATTCGTCAAATTCGATCGCAATTTGACCTCACCATATTATTAATCGAACACCATGTACCGCTAGTGATGGGTTTGTGCGATCGCATTGCTGTGTTAGATTTTGGACAGTTGATTGCACTGGGCAATCCTGAATCTGTGCGTAACGATCCGGCTGTAATTGAAGCCTATTTAGGCTGTGAGTAAATAATTAATAATTAATAATTAATAATTAATAATTAATAATTTAGATGTCTAGTGGATTAGGAAAAAACTATGTCGATCGCCGCAAAATCTATACCGCCTATTTTGGAAGTTAAGGATCTCAGTGTCAATTATGGTGGGATTCAGGCTCTCCAACATTTAGATCTAATTGTGAATGCGGGGGAGGTTGTTACTCTGATTGGCTCGAATGGAGCGGGGAAAAGTACGACGCTTCGGGCTATTTCGCGAATTGTCAAACCTTTGAGCGGACAGATTATTTATCATGGGCAAGAGATTACTCGTTATTCGGCGCATGAGATTGTCAAACTGGGTATCGCCCACAGCCCTGAAGGTAGACGGGTATTAGCCAAACAAACAGTGTTGGATAATTTGACATTGGGAGCCTATTGTCGTCACGATCGACTCGCCATTAAGTCCGATTTAGAGTTGCAATTTTTGCAATTTCCTAGATTAGCAGAAAGACGCAATCAATTATCAGGTACTCTCAGCGGTGGCGAACAACAAATGCTAGCAATTGCCCGCGCATTAATGAGTCGTCCCCAACTATTATTATTAGATGAACCGAGTCTGGGTTTGGCACCATCGATCGTTCGAGAAATCTTTGGGATTATCAAAAATCTGCGGGAATTGGGGGTGACGATTTTATTAGTCGAACAAAATGCTAATCTAGCTCTCCAAATTGCCGATCGCGGTTATGTGCTAGAAGCGGGACAAATTACCCTCTCAGGGCGTGCGAGCGATCTTTTGGCAGATGAGCGCGTTCGACTCGCTTACCTGGGCTAGACAGGGCTATTTGGCGGCATTCCTCAATGATACTATTTCTTGGTGGATATTAAAACGAGCGATTGATTCTAGTTCGTCAAATAGTAGCTCTGTTTGATAAATTCGATCGCGTTGTAAAAATGTTTCCAAAACCTCAATCCTGCCAAGGCGATACAATTCATCGGGTACCCAATTGTACTCTTGCCGAATCGATCTAGCATATGTT
This sequence comes from Chamaesiphon sp. OTE_70b_metabat_96, assembly GCA_031376885.1. Taxonomy (GTDB): domain Bacteria; phylum Cyanobacteriota; class Cyanobacteriia; order Cyanobacteriales; family Chamaesiphonaceae; genus Chamaesiphon. Next base: position 4,023 of record JANMEL010000205.1, read on the forward strand.
TGATATCGATCTGAATCTGTGCCGAGAATTGCCAAATCTGCATCTAAAAAAATACATAGATCGAAATCTTGAGGATTCTCCAGAGGAGAGGCTACGCCAACGGGTTGATGCCCCTGGGTTGCCATGATTAGCTGCTGTACGCGACAGGTTAGCTCTGTTGATTCTACAATATTAGACAACAACTCTCCAGCGAGTTTTGCACTTTGATACTCGTTGTCTGAGGCTTGAGGATCGTAAACAAGATCGTGAAACCAGGCGGCTAATAATACCGAGGTTGGCTCTTGGATCCGGTAGGATAGATTCTCTATTGGTGGATGTTTAGATCGATAGATAATGGTGAGAACATGGTCAATATGAGCGAGATTGTGATAATGACGATCGGGCTGAGTATAAGCAGAGACTAATAGCTGAAATAGCCGATCGATCTGTTGTCGATCTAGAACAGATATGGATCTAAATTGCCAGAGTTGTTGCCACTGAACGTTTAATTTGTCGATCGGATCCATTTTATCAAGCTTTGCGTTTCAATTCCTCAGCTACCAATCGCTGATAAATATTCGATAGTTGAGGTGTCATTGAGTTGGTTTCGATCCCATAACCCAAACTAGTCCAAGTGCTAGACAAGCGTTTTCGCACCACTTCCAATTGACCATCTTTTAAGAGCTGAGAAATATTCATTCCCCAAGCTTTTTCGTCATTGAGCCAATCATGAACTACCTTATCTTGATACTTTGGCTCAAAACTATAGTTACACTTAAATAAAAATAATAAACAATCAGGTTGAGGATGATATTTTTTCGCCATTATCCCCCAAGTGGTATTAATCATTTGATATCGCCCTGCGGCGGTAGAGCAATTATTCATATTTGGACCATTGACAATCCGAATACATTTTTCGGGATGATGACTGAGATCTTCAACCTGACTGCCTCCATATAGTACCGAATAAGGGCGGCGATCGTTTGATTCACTCGCCGAAATCATTCGCATCAATGCCCGCAGATAAGGATCGCCACCCGACATGACTAATGGGGGTGTTTGTGCAACATTAAAGATCGGACTTAGCCCCTGATAACCCGGCCCAGAAATTAGCGAGGCGAAAGAGAGTAATAAAATTATACCGCCGATCGCCGCAGCGATATTTTTGGAACGTCGATCGATAGATGATTTGATAGTCATGAATTTCGAGCTGTGGGCAATTTGATAAGTAAATCTACACGCTGGCAAACAGATCTTCCCAACTTTTTGTCGTCGCCGTCGAGGTACTGACGATTTCTAGCACCTTATTTCGTGCAGCTCGGCTAGTGAGTGACTCAACGCACACCCGCGCCACCTTTTGTCTTGGTATACTGCCTTCAAACAGAGTATCGGCTTTAGACATCACCACTGGTTGAGAATTATCCTCATTTTTCAGTCCCCCAGGGCGAACGATCGTATAATTCAGTCCACTGGCTGTTAAATACTGCTCCGCTTGTTGTTTCCACCACAAAATCAACCAAAACAGATTGAGTGGATGAAACAACCGCGATACACATAGCGAAGAGACAAACACAAACTGCTCGATTCCCTTGGATTTGGCAACATCAACCAAATTTTTGGTACCTTCATAATCAACTTGATAAGGAGCCATTGGATTGAGACTGGGTTTAGCTCCCGTCGCACACAATATCACACTACTATCGCCGATCGCCGTAGCAATGCTCACAGGATCCAAAACATCGCCCTCAATTAATTCCACTCCCGCTGGTAAAATCTCTCGTGCGGTAGCGAGATTTCGCACCAATGCTCGCACTGGAATTCCTTTACCAATTAACTCTCCAACGATCCGTCGCCCAGTTTCGCCAGTCGCCCCAGCTACAAATGCTTTCATACTTTTGTTAAACTAATTGTCAAATGCCCACACAGATTATGTTAAAGGCAGAAACAATCGATCGGGTAGATGCAGTCATGAATTATAACCAAAGCTTCCGGTTTTCACCATTGAGAGGATGTAAATAAACATTATATTTCGCCATTATCGCCAACCACACCCACAATCGATCGATAGGAACCCCACCGGATGCTATTAACCACAGTAGAGAAAAACAGCCCAGAGACGAGTTCCCCATTAACAAATCCCGAATTAGAGCAACAAAATCTGGTAGAAATAGACCCCCATCAGCCCCAACCCTTCTGCTTCCAACATCACTTTACTGACGCGATGCTGATGGGCGCAGACATCAAGGCGGTTGGTAAATACCTAGATACCCATCAAGGCTGGTTTACTCGGTGCGCTCAACCGATGCAAGTACAGCAACTGGGGCGGAATGGATATGCTCTAACTATCGGTAAGTTTAATTCATTTGGCTACGCGATCGAACCCAAGATCGGCTTGGAATTGCTACCTCAGGATAGTGGTGTATATCGGATTCAAACCATCGCTATCCCCGATTATCAGCCACCAGGGTATGAAGTCAGTTTCAATGCCGAGATGCGCCTTGTAGAGACAGTAGCGGGGATGGAATTGGGTACCAAGGTAGATTGGGATCTCCTGTTGAAGGTATCGATTCAATTTCCCAAATTTATCCACAAGTTACCCAAGCGAGTCATTCAAAATACTGGCGATGGATTGCTCAAACAAATTGTGACTCAAGTATCCCGTCGGTTGACGCACAAAGTTCAGCAAGATTTTCATGGCAATTTGGGCGTGAAAATTCCGAAAAAAGGCTAAACGGGGTATAGTTATGAGTGACTTTTCCCTTGAGTGATGGCAACCAAAGCATCAAGGGTAGAGCCATGTTGTCAGTCATAACTTTTTCGGGTACCTGATGGTCATTTATTTTGTCTTCCTGACGATTTCCGCCGCCACTTACGCCATATTCAGTTTGGGATTAAATTTACAGTGGGGTGTGACGGGGCTGATTAATTTCGGACATGTTGCTTTTATGACGATCGGTGCCTATGCCACCGTGTTACTCTCATCTCAAGGTGTGCCGATTCCGATCGCTGTATTAGTCGGTGCTGGTTTATCCGCGTTATTAGGTTTGGCGATTGGGATGTCTACCCTCAGACTACGGGAAGACTATCTAGGGATTGTCACGATTGGTGTCTCTGAATTAGTTCGTTTGGTAGCAAAAAATGAAGCTTGGCTCACCAAAGGTACATTTGGCGTACAAGGTTATCCGATCCCTTTTGATTTCAAACCAGACTATCCGATCCGAGTATTATTAATCATCTGGTTGACAGGAATTTGCGGTTTGGCATTGTGGCGATTGTGGCTGTGGGTAAGAGGATCTGTGTCTCATCTACTGAATGGATCGATCGCTGCCGTTTTCGTGTTAGTTGTATATGTATGCGGTGCTTTATCACTCGACAAATACGATCCTCGTGCTGGATTGATGTTGCTTGCCCTCACTACTCTCGCGGTAGTTTATACAGTACTAGATCGACTAGTAAATTCACCTTGGGGCAGAGTCTTAAAAGCGATCCGAGAAGATGAAGAAGTGCCTAGAGCCTTGGGGAAAAATGTTTTTTGGTACAAACTTCAAGCCTTTATGTTGGGCGGGGCGATCGCCGGAATTTCTGGCGCATTTTATGCTTGGCAATTTAGTGTATTTCCCGACAACTTCGAGCCATTAATTACCTTCAGTGCTTGGATTATCGTCATGCTAGGTGGTTCGGGCAATAATTTGGGGACGATCGTTGGTGCCATTATTTATTGGGGCTACTATGAATCCACTCGTACCGATTTATTCAAAGCAATATTCAAAACCTTAAACCTCGATGATACTCAACAAGGCGCGTTTCGGATTATGATTGTCGGTCTAATTTTGATGCTCCTAATGGTCTTACGTCCCCAAGGCATTCTCGGCAAAAAAGAAGAACTAACCCTCGGTAGATAATAGTCAGGGATGAGGGATGAGGGATGAGGGATGAGGGTTAGTGAG
>JANMEL010000211.1:0-3760 GCA_031376885.1 Chamaesiphon sp. OTE_70b_metabat_96
CCGCCCGTTGGGCACCCCTCCCTTCGACAAGCTCAGAGCAACACCAAGGAGGGGTTTTTTAATTGGAAGTACGAGAAAATTATGACAAAGACAGTGGCAATGGGATCGGGAGAATTCGATCGAGAGACGACCGGGGAAAATAAGGTATTGCCAACTAGAATTAAAACAACTGCTACTCTGCTGCTGCTACTGTTGGTATTTCCCCTAAATCTCTTGCTAACGACGATCGCGATCCTTAGAGCCGCGATCTTTACCCCAATTCGATCTCGTCAGATTGCTGCTCAGCCGCAGACGATTTTGATTAGCGGTGGGAAGATGACTAAGGCTTTGCAATTGGCTCGATCGTTCCATAGTGCGGGACATCGAGTAATTTTAGTTGAAACTCATAAATACTGGCTGACGGGGCATCGCTATTCATGGGCGATCGATCGCTTTTATACCGTGCCCGATCCGCGTGCTGAAGATTATGAATCGGCGCTACTCGAAATCGTCATCCGTGAAGGTGTCGATGTCTATGTCCCTGTCTGTAGCCCGGTTGCCAGCTATTACGATGCCAAAGTCCAGACTGTACTCTCTCCTTATTGTCAGGTGATGCACGTCGATGTCGAGATGTTGCAGCGGTTGGATGACAAGTATGAATTTGCGACAGACGCTCAGGCGTTGGGACTGCGGGTACCCAAATCTTTTAAGATTACCCATCCCCAGCAGGTTATCGACTTTGACTTTAGCACCGAGCAGCGGCAATACATTATCAAGAGTATTGCCTATGATTCGGTACGGCGATTGGATCTGACTAAATTACCCTGCGCTACGCCAGCCGAAACTGCTACGTTTGTCAAATCGCTGCCAATTTCCGATTGCAACCCGTGGGTGATGCAGGAGTTTATTCCTGGGCAAGAATACTGCACCCACAGCACGGTTCGTAATGGAAACGTGCAGTTGCACTGTTGTTGTGAATCGTCAGCATTTCAAGTCAATTACGAACATGTCGATCGATCGGATATCGAGGAGTGGATTCGGACTTTTGCTGGTAGTCTCAAGCTGACGGGACAAGTTTCCCTAGATTTTATGCAGGCAGATGATGATGGCAAAGTTTACGCGATCGAGTGCAATCCGCGCACCCATTCTGCTATCACCATGTTTTACAATCATCCCGATGTAGCTGCTGCTTATCTAGATTTAGCACCACTCGATCGTACCGTACAGCCCTTACCAACCAGCCGCCCGACTTATTGGCTCTATCACGAAATCTGGAGATTAGTCACGCATTTATATTCGCCAGAATTAACGTGGCAAAGATTACAAACGATCGCCCAAGGTAAGGACGCCATCTTCGATTGGGACGATCCGTTACCTTTTTTGATGGTACATCATTGGCAGATTCCGTTATTACTATTAGGTAATTTACGAAATCCCAAACCTTGGATTCGGATCGACTTTAATATCGGCAAACTAGTAGAGATTGGCGGCGATTAGTCAAATTAGCTGCGGCGATGTCGCTTATCAAACTACCTATGGCTGGGACACAAACCCGACTGTCTTGTTTCGCTGTCTTGTCGTTGTCTTGACGCACACAAACGGGAGGGAACCTCCCGTTCGTTAGATCGAAAAATGGCGGCTCAACAATAGAACCGCCACCATCGATTTGTAGAAATTAGAGACCCACAAATAACATCGTCAAGCAATTAGCACTGCTTGACGATTCTGCTCTAGACCGATTTTCTAACCAGCAGTAGTTAGAAATTTAGCCGCAGCAGTTTTGAGCGTTGCAGCTTTGTCAGTTAGCTCCCAAGGTAGTTCTAGATCCGATCGACCAAAATGGCCGTAAGCGGCTACATCTTGATAAAAACGTCCACCACGTTCTGCGGGTAAATTCCGTAGGTTGAAGGTGGCGAGAATGCCCTCTGGACGCAATTCAAACTCGGCTTCGATCAGGTCCAAAATTTGGTCGTCGCTAATCTTGCCAGTGCCAAAAGTTTCAACTAAGATACTGACAGGACGAGCTACACCGATCGCATAACTGATTTGGACTTCGCATTTTTCAGCCAGCCCAGCAGCAACGATATTTTTGGCGACATAACGACAAGCATAAGCTGCCGAGCGATCGACTTTGGTGGGATCTTTACCGGAGAAGGCACCGCCACCATGACGGGAGTACCCACCATAAGTATCGACGATGATTTTGCGTCCGGTTAAACCAGCATCCCCTTGAGGGCCACCGATCACAAATTTACCAGTGGGATTGACTAAGAATTTAGTATCCGCATCTGGTTTGATTTCCAAGTCGGCGAAGACTGGTTCGACGACAAATTTCCAGATATCCGCTTTGATTTTGGCTTGAACGCCAGCATCGTCGGTAATATCACCGATGGTAGCGTCGTGTTGAGTCGAAACGAGGATCGTATCGATCGCCACAGGCTTACCATCTTCATAGGCAACGGTGACTTGTGTTTTACCGTCGGGGCGAAGATAGCCCAAATCCCCAGTCTTGCGGACTGCGGCTAGACGACGAGCGACGCTGTGGGCCAAACTAATCGGTAGGGGCATCAATTCGGGTGTTTCGTTACAAGCATACCCGAACATCAAACCTTGATCGCCAGCACCAGTTTGGTCGAAAATATCGATACCATCACCGCGATTTTCTTTTGCTGTATTCACCCCTTGGGCGATGTCAGGCGATTGTTGATCTAGGGCAATCAGTACTGAAGCACTATTTGCCGAAAAACCATTATCTGCATTGGTATAACCAATTTCAGCAATTTTTTTCCGTGCGAGATCGATATAGTTGACAGTAGCCTTCGTGGTAATCTCACCCGTAATGAGAACCAATCCGGTATTAACGACAACTTCTGCTGCGACCCGACTGAGCGGATCTTGAGCTAGCAAGGCATCCAAAATTGTATCAGAGATCTGATCGCAAATTTTGTCGGGATGACCTTCGGTTACTGATTCGGAGGTAAAAAGGTATCGACGAGACAATGTACAGTCCTCCTTTTGATATCGGCTAATATTAGCTTAAATAGTTATGCAAAACTTGCAAGCATAGACTTAAACTACACCATTTTGGTATGTTTTGCGATCGTCGATCGAATTATTTACGCCCAGAACCAGAAGATTTACGTGTTTGTACCGATCGTGTTTGGATTGGCACATGGGTATATTAAGCAAACCAATTTAGATTACTTCGATCGAGTATTGATTCTGATGGCGCAATATCACGCGACTAAAGGCAGTGGTGACGATGACGATCTCTCTGGTTGTCTGGCTTCGGGCTTTCTCTCCAAACAACCCCCTCCCAAACCCCCAATCCCACCACCGCCACCACGAAAACCAGCCTTCAGTCAAAATGATGACGATCTCTCTGGTTGTCTGGCTTCAGGCTTTCTAAACAAACAAACCCCTCGCACCACCACACAAACATATCGACCAGTCGCGATCGATAACAGTGGCGATCTTTCTGGCTGTCTATCCGGCGTACTCAAAGCCCGAAAACCCACACCCAAAACTATTCCACCGAAAAAAACTCCAGTCGAAATCGAGCTAGATGACAGCCCTGGATCGGATTGGCTCTATCTCAATTAAATTGCGATACTAAAAAAGTATCGATCGAGGAGAATGAACAATTGCTGACACTTGGGGTAAACATCGATCGTGTAGCCACGATTAGACAGGCGCGGAAGACTGGGTGTTAGCAATTAAATTGCGATCTATACTAAAAAAGTATCGATCGAGGAGAATGGACAATTGCTGACACTTGGGG
>JANMEL010000231.1:0-4030 GCA_031376885.1 Chamaesiphon sp. OTE_70b_metabat_96
AGGGGGAGACGGGAGACGGGGAGGGGTCTGTAGGGGCGGGTTTATGAAATCAATGACGCTTTTACCAGAGACTCATTCAAACCCGCCCTCCTTACCAGCGATGTGGGGAGTGAGGGGGGAGTGGCAGAGGGAGAGAGGGGGTGAGGGAGAGAGGGGGAACTGAGGGAAATCTAATCCCCTACCACCCTCCTACCCTACCACCTCTAACCTTTGGTGCGAATTTCGAGGATAAAGAATTCTTGTCGATCGATAATTTGTTCGACGTGATATCCGGCCATTTTGAGGCTATCGGGGACTTGTTCGATCGGTTCGCCAGGATCCAACCACACTTCTAGTAGCTCGCCAGGGTTCATTTGTTCGAGTTTCATCTTCGTTCGGACGAAGTTAATTGGGCAAGGTGTGCCGCGTAAGTCGAGCATTTAGGAGTATTGAGTTAGGGTTTAGAGTTTAGTTTTTACAGATCGCGCGTGAAAAGACTACTTTCTACTCACCCAATTGCTGTTTGAGTATCTCTAGCGCACCCCAACGGCGATCGACCTTAACTTGCGGTTCGGGCATAGCTGGAGCGGGTTTGGGAGTAATTCCGCCGCAATCTCGATCGCATAGTTCGCGGACGGGTATCGATAGACACAACTGTTCGTATAGCCAGACATTGGGATCGAAATGTCCGTCGGGAGGCAATGATTCTACCAAGTCTTCGATCTCTGTCTCCTTCTCCAGTGGGCCATCATAAGCCGCCGACGCATCTGGATCTAGCCAGATGATTTCTGATGCCTTGAGTGCTAATCGATGGTTGTATTGCTGCAAACATCGATAACAGGTGAGAGTAATAATTGTCTCTGTCTGCGCGGATACATCCAGATAACTCCCCCTGTGAGTGATGACGACTTTACCCCTTACAGGTGTCAGTGTTTCAAATTCGGGGACAACTTCATCGACGATAATCTCTAGGGTTTTGTCCTGTCGTGGGAGGAGATGCGGAATATAGAGGAGTTCCATTTTACTGGGATTATGCTTCGGGTGCTGCTACTAATTTTACAACCAACCGTCGATCGGGTTCTTGACCGCGACTGTATGTAGAGAGATCGCTATAATTGGCATCAAGATCGAACAGGCTGTGGATTTGGCGGCGATCGGCCGAAGACATCGGCTTCAAGACTACTTCTTGTCCAGTAAACCGAACTTGGCTTGCAGCCTGCTCTGCAATTATTTTGAGTTCGATCGCCCGTTGATGACGATAGCCATTTAATTCAATGATATATCCAGTTTGGAGATCTTCAGCTAGATCGACATTCAAACTAGCATTTGCCAAATATTGAATTGCATCGATCGTCTGACCTTCTGCGCCAATTAATCGATCGATCTCAGCAGATGAAAGTCGTTCTTTATCGATCGTCAACCAGCAATTTTGTTGGGTACTTCCCTCTGGTTGCTCGACCCCTACAGGAGTAGATATCGCCGATAGTTTTAGTAGTTGCTCCAACCACTGTTTGCCACTGTTTATCTGTTGTTCTGTCATTTGGGATAGGGGATAGGGGTTAGGGGATAGGGGTTAGGGTAGAAGGGTGATAGGGTAGGAGGGTGGGTGGACAATCTAATCACCTATCCCCTATTCCCTATCCCCTATCCCCTATCCCCCATCAAGTTGCTTTTTTCTTGGTTTTGTTTTTCTCGAAGGGAAGTATTTCCCGTTCTTTGATTTCGTTGCGTTCTTTTTCTTGTTCTTGTTGCTCTACCAGTTTTTGTAACTCTGGTGGTAAGGGTTCTTTGTTGAGGATATAGGTTTGAGCGGTTTGAAAGACGTTCCCGATCGCCATATACATCAATACACCAGCAGGAAGAGGGAAAAACAAGAACATCCCAGAAAAGATAATTGGGGTAAACTTATTGACAGCTTGCTGTGATTGTGCTTGTGGATCGTCCTTAGCTCCAGCAGTTGCGGTACTACCAGATAAGTTTTGGCTCACATATAGACTCAAACCAAAGAACACAATCATCCCAATGATATCCCAGTGGATTTTGCCATCAGGGTCGATCGCACCGACATGTCCCAGAGCATCGATAAACAAGAACCCCGTCTTAGCGGCAATCCCTGGCACCGTCCCCTTGAGCGTAACATCACCAGGGGCGATCGCTTCGATCTGACCATCACCAGTTACCTTAACATTTTCCATCCCCTTGGTTACTGTCCAAGCGGGGGTGAGGTTGGACTGAGGATACTCAGTAGCTGACTCACCCAGCAATTTACCATCAACACCTTTAAATTCGACTTTCGCCTTTTGACCCACCCCCAAAATACTACCTGTCGGAATATCCGCAATGATGGGAGCGTGAATATTATTAGTGAAATAAATAGTGTGCGGTTCGCTATTAAATACTTGGGGTTGAATTTGAGCGATTTGGGTGCTAGGTACAATTTGAAGATTGATATTGTACTCAACATCCGAAAATGGCGATCCCCGCAAGGTGGCAAACAGAGCGAACAAAACGGGCATTTGGAGTACCACGGGGAAACAACCAGCCAAGGGGTTCCCAAACTCCTTGTAGATGTCTTGCATCGCCTGTTGTTGCTTCGTCGGATCGTCTTTAAACTTCTGCTGAATTTCTTTGACTTTTTTCTGCATTAAGGGCTGAGAAATCTTAGTCCGTCGCATCGTGCGAATCGAACCAGCACTCAACGGATAGAGCGCGAACCGAATTACCAACGTCAGCGCGACGATCGCCAATCCATAGCTAGGTACAATCCCGTAGAAAAAATCTACGATCGGTAACATTACATTACTGGAAATAAATCCGATTCCAAAGTCCATTGTGAGGGGTGAGGGGTGAGGGTGGAGGGGTGGGAGGGTGGAGGGGTGGGAGGGTTCGAGGATGCTTTTCCGCCTACCCGCCTACCCTACTCTTACGAGCCTACTGCTTCAGTGCTGTTGGCGGCGGCTTTCTCAGCTACGCTTACCAGGGGTATTCCAGTTTTGGCCACTACTCGCTCGTTGATGTAGTCATAGACTTCGCGATAGCGCGGCACAGATCGCATTTCCAGACGGCTACCATCTTTGAGAGTGACTACCATATCGCCCCAAAAACCTAACCCACGAGGGATAGTCATAGCATCAACGATCTCAGAGTAGATCAGATCCGTGCGATCGCGTCCCATCCAACCACCGACTACCGAAATTCGGCGATCGGTAATCTTGTACCGCAGCCAAATCGCTCGCACCAAAGCTCCCACCGCCAAAGGGATAAAGACTATAAATATAGATAAAAATATGTGAAAAAGCAGGTCGCCAATATGTGGGCCACCTTCATAAAATGTTTCTTCCCGAATGCCCATTAATTAAGTACCTCTGCGGCTGTCAATAACTGTTCTAATTCTCGCAAAATTTCTACATATTCGCATCCATCCGCTGAAGGTCGAACGCCAATGACTATCGACCAGCCATTAGCCACTTGCGGCAAAAGTTGACGGAGAGCAGCTTTGACTCGTCTTTTGAGCAGATTGCGAATCACTGCTTTTTTGCTCACCTTTTGGCTAACAGAAATACCAAAACGGGTAGCAGGTAGATTTTCGTTCGTAGAGTTTGGGGCAGATCGCAAACTTCGGAGCATCAAATGTTTGCCCTGATAACGTTTGCCCTGCTGATAAACTTGATGAAAATCTTGCCTGCGTCGGAGTCGATGCGGTTTAGGCAGTGACACGAATTGCTACCATCTTTACCCTTACAAGCTATACAGCTAGCTTGTGTCTGCCTCTGGCTCTCCGTGCTTTGATTACTTTCTGGCCGTTGCGAGTCCGCATCCGCGCTCTAAAACCTGATGTTCTTTTTTGTTTGCGGTTAGTACCGCCTAGAGTACGCTTTGTCATATTTAGCTCGACTCGGATTAGTTATTTAATATCTGTGGGCAAAAAACTCACAATGTACTAGTATAACAGCCATTGGGATCGATCGAACAACAAAGTCCAAAATATTAGTAACTAGCATAAATCGGGGCGGGCACAAGACCACGCCCCTACAGGTTAATTATGTAGGGG
>JANMEL010000269.1:0-28103 GCA_031376885.1 Chamaesiphon sp. OTE_70b_metabat_96
AACACACCTGCTTGGTGTCTATGGCCTAGTGGACCCACTCCGATCCCTTCTCGAACTCGGTTGTGAAACTCTATTGCGGCGACGATAGTTGGGGGGTTGCCCCCTGTCAAAATAGCTCGATGCCAAGCTTAATATTTAAAATAAGAAGCCCTTGATTTAATTCGAGGGCTTCTTTGTATGTATCTATACTTTGTTAATTTGGTGCGTTACGGCTACCGCCTAACACACCCTACCCCATCCACAGTATCTCAAAGTTTTAATGTTTTCATGGCTGTTTTAATTAGTTGAAAATAATGATCTTGGGTGATGTCTATGGTTTCGATCGATCCGCCCACATCAATAGACTGAGCGATCTTTTGACCTTTATTTAACAGGAGAGTTCGACCTCGATCGTTAGAAATACTCAATCTGTCGCCATTAGTAGAGACGCTACATGTATAGTCTCGTTCTTGATAGTTGAAATTATAAGTTTTAGTGCGTAATGGTAATCGGACGCTAATTATTTCGAGGTCGATTGTGTGTGAATCGCGCCATTTATTTTCTTTGAGTTTGTAGGCAATATCTAGGTTTTGAGGCAGGGGATAATAGTCACCAAATCTCCAGGCGATCGCTTTTACTCCTTTTGGGAAGTCTGCTGTGGTAACGGTGAATTTTAGATGTCCTTTGCCGATAATTTTTTGATCGATTACGCGCACATCTCGCGTCCAAAATACTGGATCTGGATTTTCCATGCCACAGGGATGAATGGCATCGATTTGTTGATAGAGAGCTAAATCTATCGCCTCTAGAGTGGCTTCGGCATCGATTTTGACTAGGTACTTGAGATGTTCGATTTCGAGGCATTGGTGGGCAAATTTGCTCAAGCTCTGTTGAAATTGCGCTAGATTCTCCGTAGGTAATGAGAATCCACCTGCGGCTCGGTGTCCGCCGTATTTGCCGAGGAGATCGTGACAGGATTCTAGGGCGCGAAATACGTCAAATTCGGGGATACTGCGAGCGGAGCCGCGAATGTGATGTTCATCTTCATTGGTACCGATGAAGACGGGTACGCCATAACGTTCGACTAGGCGAGAGGCGACGATGCCAATTACGCCGTGATGCCAGTTGGGTTGAACGATTACGAGGACACGGTTTTGGCGGATGTTATAGTTACCATTTTCGATCGCATCGATGGCTTCTTGTTCGATGCGGGTACACATATCTTGACGTTGCTTATTAACTTGCTCGCACTGAATCGCTCTGGCTAAGGCAACACTCATATCTGGAGTTGTGAGCAAATCGATGATAATCTGTGGATCGTCGATTCTACCGATCGCATTAATTCTTGGGCCGAGTCGAAAGCCGATGGCTTCTGGTTTTAGGGGGGTATTAGTTTTTGTTTCGCCTTCGGTACCGGACATTTTAATTAAGGCTTGAATACCGACGACTTGGGAGTTTGGCAAGAGTTTTAAGCCTTGCTTGACTAAGCGACGGTTGATACCTGTTAATGGTGCTAAATCGGCGATCGTTCCCAAGGTAAATAGTTCTAATAACTCATTGCTTAGGGATGGTTGTTTCAGTCTGGCGGCTAATTCAAGAGCTAAGATATAAGCGACCCCTACTCCAGCAATTCCTCGATAAACTGAGGATTCGGCAATCAATTTGGGATTGAGAATTGCTTGGGCTGGGGGTAATTTTTGGGGAAGATCGTGGTGATCGGTGATAATTACTTGTAAGCCCAATTCTACGGCTCTGGAGATTGCCTCGACAGCGGAAATGCCATTGTCTACTGTGATAATCAATTTCACGCCTTCAGCATGAAATTCTTCAACGATGCGGCGATTGATCCCATAACCATCTGACATACGGCTGGGGATGGCATAATCTACATCTGCACCCAAGGCTGATAGAGCGCGAATCAATAAGGCGGTGCTCGTCATTCCATCTGCATCATAATCGCCACAAATAGCAATTTTGGATTTATTGGCGATCGCGTCTACAAGTAGATCTAGACTGAGTTCTAAATCGGGAAATTCTGTCAGCGGAGAAGGTAATTCGGCTGTTTCTGGATGAATGAATAATTCGGCTTGGGTAGGTGTCTCAATTCCTCGATTAATTAGTACTTGTGAGAGCAAGGGAGATGTTCCCTCTCCTTCTGTCAGAGTAATTGCTGCTGCTAATGTCACCGCTTGAGATGAGCTATTGGGTGCTATTTGCCAGCGGTGTTGGGGAAGCATGGTTTTTAAAAACGGAGTGCTGAAGTAATTAGGCTATTATTTAGATAATATACTATCTAGATCCTAATTTAAGATTATTTTTAGCTTAGAGTAAAAAAGATACCAATCGTAACTTTATTATTCCCGATCGATTGCAGATTTACGCCCTAGTGGAGATGGGCGGGTTTTGTTTAAAATCGATTGATAAAATCGACAGTTATCTGATAAACTCGCCCCTACAGATCCTAATCTATCTCATAGTAACATTATCTCGGATTGACTAAGAATACTTGGGAACTGAACTTTTTACAATTACGATCGGTACAATTATATATTCGATCTTAAAGATCGTTATCTACGGGAGATTGAGTGATTAATAATATTTGGATTGGATTGGCGATCGGAAATTCCCGTTATCATTGGGCTTGGTTTTTAAATACTCAATTAAAATCGAGTTGGGATACAATTTATTTAGATCGGGATGCAGATCTAGGTGCCGATTATCTTAATTTACTACCTGTAGATCTACGACTGGAAATCGATCGACAACAGATCGATATATCTAAAGTGCCAATTTATTTAATATCTGTCGTTCCCAGTCAAGCAGTAATCTGGCTGCAATTACCGCAAGTCAAACAAATTACTCTAGCCGATATTCCGTTATTCAATCTCTACCCTACATTAGGTATCGATCGAGCATTAGCTATATTGGGAGCGGGGGAAATATATGGTTATCCAGTATTAGTTGTTGATGGCGGTACAGCATTAAGTATTACAGGGGTCGATGGAGATCGAAATTTAGTTGGCGGCGCAATTATCCCCGGATTGAGATTGCAATTCAACTCTTTATCAACGGGTACCGCCGCATTACCTCCTGTCAAATTAACCAAACAATTACCTCCTCGCTGGAGCAATAATACCCAGGATGCGATCGCCAGTGGAGTTTTATATACTGTATGTTCTGGTATTGCCAGTTTTATTGATGATTGGGAACGACTATATCCCAACAGTTTGACGATCTTTACTGGCGGAGATGGGGAACTTTTGGCTGGATATTTGCGATCGAACTTATCGCTATCTATGGGCAGCCGAATCCGATTCGATCGAGAGCTATTATTTCATGGATTGAGAGGAGTTATCGGTTAAGAATGTAGATTTAGATTTAAAACTTTTCTGAACTGCTTTCGGATTGGATCTTGAGTGGAGCGATAAATTCTTGGATTTCTCTAATAATTTGTCGCACAGATCTGGTGGTTAAATTTGATTCTCCATTCTGAATCAATTTATATTTAGATTTTTTTACCGATCGAGCATAAGCTTGACTTTGTTCGATGATTTTTTTGTCGTCACTATCGCTCTGCAAAATTAATAAAGGCTTATTGAAATCACCTAGTCGATGGCAGACTAATTCACTCGCAATTGTTCTCTTCGATCGCTCAAAAAATAATTTACAAGTAGTTGGAAAACTTCTGAAAAATTGCCAATAAGTTCGCATTTGTTCTAGCTTTGGTGCATCATCACTAACCGAAACCAGTAGTCCTAAACCGATCGACCACCATCTCAATAATCGCGGATGAGCCAATAACCAAAGTGTAAACTTGCTATATTTTAGCCAATTATCTAGAGAAAATCCCTCTGGGGAAATCGTTACTACTCCACCAACTAGATCTGGATATTTTAAGGTATAGTCGATCGAGATCCAAGCACCCAAAGAATGTCCAACTAGATATACTGAATCCAAATTCAGCGTACTGATAAACTCATGCAAACAATCAACTTGAACCGCGATGGACATCTCTGATGGTTTGGTAGGAATTGAATTGCCAAAACCGAGTAAATCTAGGGAAAAACAATGAAAATCCTCGCTCAGTGGTTCCATAATCCCATCCCATTGACTGCTATCATCCCAGCTACCATGCAGCAAGATCGCTACAGCACGATTGCTATCGCCTGCTTCGCGCCAGAACATTTGTCCGGCTGAAAGTTTCATTCGAGAATTCCGGTACAGCATGAGTGAGGGATAAGGGATAATGAGTTCAGGGATGGGAAGTGGGAAGTCAAAAACAATTGTAAAATATTTTTATTCTGTGCAACCGCTGACTTTTTGCCCCTGGCCCGTGACATCCACATGATAAGCTACTATTTGGGCCTAAGGTCGGTCGATCGTCTACCCTCACCAAGACTAGCATTTTGGGTGAACGATCGCGTATGATAGGATCTGCTGAAGCTGCGTCCGATCGGTTCTATTGCCGATAGTTGCGTTCGATGTTCATATCTAAGATAGCTAAGGATTTCTAGCACAGCTCTGACAGACTCTAGCTTTAAATGGTTGGAAACTGTTACTTATTGTTTATTCTACAGAGGCAACTATGGCAAAACGCCGCAACCTGAAAAAGGAAAAGGCGGAGCGTAATCAAGCTTACGCTCGTAAGTTTAGAAAACGTCCCACAGGTGGACGGATGTTCAAATCGAGATTCCGTCCCCAATCTGGTGGTGGTACTTCGGCTGAGGAAGATAACGAAGATACATCCGCAGCAGCAAGCTAGTCGGTGGGGGGAGATTTTGGATTTTGGATTTGGGATTTTGCGGATGTGCGAACTGTTCGGGTTCCCCGACAGTAGAGCACACCAAGTAGGATTTGGGATTTTGGATTTCAAGTACAAAGTACAATCTTCTCTATGCCTATCCCTATCCTTTTCTCCCGCTTTGACTAAGTTGACCGTTGTTCGAGCAGTAGGGTGCAGTCGATAATCGCTTGACGAACTCGATCGAATCCAGTTCCACCATAGCTATTCCGCGCTGCTACTACCTGTTGTGGCGTGATGGCTGCATATATATCTTCGGCAAAGGCTGGATGCAATGTTTGCCACTCAGTTAAAGTGAGATCTTTGAGCAGTTTGTGCTGGCTCAAGCAAGTTTTGACTACTTTGCCAACCAAATTATAAGCTTCACGGAAGGGTACGCCCTTGGTCGCTAAGTAATCGGCGACATCTGTAGCGTTGGCAAAGTCTGATTCTACCGCCTCCGCCAATCGATCGGGGCGAAATTCAATTCCCTCAGCCATCAAGATTGTCATCGCTTCAAGACAAGCTTGGACGGTATTAACCCCATCAAATAGGGCTTCTTTATCTTCTTGCAGGTCTTTATTATAAGCCAGCGGCAAGCCTTTCATCATCACTAGCATGGCTTGAAGATGACCGAAGACTCGTCCGGTTTTGCCCCGTACTAATTCAGGGACATCGGGGTTCTTCTTCTGGGGCATGATACTCGAACCAGTGGCACAGCGATCGGTCAAAGTCACAAATCGAAATTCTTCCGATGCCCAAATAATTACCTCTTCTGCTAACCGACTCAGATGTACCATAATCAGACTAGCAGCACCGAGAAACTCGATCGCAAAATCTCGATCGCTCACACCATCTAAACTATTCGCATAAACTCGATCGAACCCCAATAACTCCGCCGTATAATGGCGATCGATCTGAAAAGTCGTACCCGCCAAAGCACCACAACCCAAGGGCGAAATATTCGTCCGTTTATAAACATCACCTAGCCGCTCCCAGTCTCTCTGAGCCATCTCAAAGTAAGCCAGGAGGTGATGAGCCAAACTTAGGGGTTGAGCACGTTGGAGGTGCGTATAGCCAGGAATGAGCGTATCTACATGTGTCTGGGCAAGAGTGAGTAATACCTGTTGGAATTCGCCCAGTTGAGTTTGAATGTTTTGGATTCGATCGCGAAGGTATAATCTAGTATCAGTTCCAACTTGATCGTTACGCGATCGAGCGGTATGTAATTTTTTGCCCACATCCCCGACGATTTCCGTCAGTCGTCGCTCGACGGCAAAGTGAACATCTTCTGCATCCACTCCTGGGTGGAAATTACCCGTCTGATATTCGGCGCGGATGGTTTCTAATCCAGCCACGAGTTCGGCACCCTCTTGAGTGCTAATAATCCCTGTATGGGCAAGCATCTGGGCATGAGCGATCGAACCAGTTAGATCGTACTCGATCAGTTCGAGATCGAAACCGATACTAGCATTAAATTTGGCGATCGCCGGATGAAGAGTACCTTCAAATCGATCGCTCCAAGTTTGTGGTTTAATCATGAGAGTCTGCTGAATTTTGGATTTTGGACTTTGCGGACAGGCGATCGAAGCGTTGACGCTCACACCTGCCTTCTCTGCGAGACGCTTTGCGAACGGCACGACGTGTCGCTAGACAGTTCCCTCCGCACGTGTTGCACCAAGAAAGATTTTGCCAATCTGGAAACAAAGTAAGATCGATCGTCCTCTATGACAACAGATAATTCTTTTACCCCCGATATCATTGTGAATCAACAACATCGACAATTTGGCCTAACCTGCGGCATAGTTGGCATCTTTATCTTAGGTTGTTCCCTCCCCATTCGATCGACTTTGGCACTCATCGGCAAAAACTTACAATTAGCCGACTCCAGAGTAGAGTCAAAATCACCTGTAGGGGGTCAAAAATTGCCGCTAACAGCTAGTATTACCATCGACAACCAAAATATCCTCTTGGAAGTAGCGCGCACCCCAGAACAGGGCGCGATCGGCTTGATGTATCGAACAGAGCTGGCTGACGATCGGGGTATGTTATTTGTGTTCGAGCCACCCCAACCAGCTAGATTCTGGATGAAGAACACCTTGATTCCCCTCGACATGATCTTTATGTATCGCGGCGTGATTCAACATATCGGCACCAGGATTCCACCCTGTAAAAGCGATCCTTGTCCCGATTATGGCCCAGATCGGCAGGGACAACTTATTGACGAAGTAATCGAACTCCGCAGTGGTAGAGCCGCACAACTCAAGCTCAAAGTCGGAGATAGCCTCAAAATTCGGCATTTTTCAGCCCAAAAGCTAAAATAAATCTAAATGTAAATTGGATGCGTCAATAAAAGTGATACAATTTACTTTTTAAAACCACCTTAAAAATACTCATCCTCAGATCCGCCCTTTGACAAAACTTCCGTGTTCTCACGGATTTCAAAAAGCCAATCCCAGGGTTAAATGTTTGTAACGCCAATCGCACGTCACCCAATCGGGAGATCCAGATAGCTCTTACAAGCAATGGAAAACCGTGTCTTGAGATTAACCAGGTGGTAACCCTCGCTGGTTCGATCGTCTGCGTAAATCCTGCCAACTGCTGCTAAAGGCAGTATTTATAGCTGGGTTTGTGATTCTCGTCGTTCCGTAAGCGCGGGAATCCCAGGCTACGCCAACGGTCAAGTCTTCAAATCTAATCTAAATTTGAAACTTTCCGTAATTTGGATTCACACTGGTGAGGATATAGATAATCCATTACTGTACCGACGCTCATTGAGTCGATCGTGACGGTGAAGGCTCTTGTCTCTTTTAATAAATACTTTTAACATCAGCCGGAGTACAGGCAAATGGCTTTCACCCATTCAAACAAATTGATTCGCTTTTTACAAGAAGACTTGGCTATCTCTGCTTCAGCAGTGGCGATGGCTCTCAAGAAAATAGAACAAAATCCTGGCCCGCTGCCAATGATTTTGTGGCAATATGGTTTGGTGACGATCGACCAACTCGATCGCATTTACGACTGGATCGAAACAGCCTAGTTAGGGGATAGGGGATAGGGGATAGGGGATAGGGAATTTAAAGCCATATTTACACTTCCTGCGAAAGTAAAAATACGATCTTTTTTAGAATTGTTTTCCTCTAAAGTTCCCCCTGTCTCATAAAGGGGATTTACTTGGGAAAACCCCCAGCAAATCCCCTATTCCCTAACCCCTATCCCCTAACCCTAGATTTGTGCCATCACCACACGAGCTGCTGCTAAAGTGCGATCGATATCAGCATCAGTATGGGCTAAAGAGGTAAATCCAGCTTCAAATTGTGACGGTGCTAAATAAATACCCTGCTCCAACATCCCGCGATGGAAACGACCAAATTTAGCTGTATCAGAATGTTTGGCATCCTCGAAGTTGTGAACTGGGCCTTCACAAAAGAATAACCCAAACATCCCACTGACATTACCACCACAAACGGCATGTCCGTTTTCCTTGGCGATTGCTAATAAACCATCAATCAAGCGTTTGGTAACTTTTTCGAGATACTCATAGCTACCCGCTTTTTGGAGCAACTCCAAAGTTTTGATACCCGCAGTCATCGCCAGAGGATTTCCCGATAGAGTTCCCGCCTGATACATTGGCCCAGCAGGTGCTACCATCGACATGATATCCTTTCGTCCGCCATAAGCACCCACAGGTAAACCACCGCCGATGACTTTACCCATCGTCGTTAAATCGGGAGTCACGCCAAATTTTTCTTGTACGCCACCATAGGCGATGCGGAAACCAGTCATTACTTCGTCGAATACCAGTAAAGCTCCATATTCCTGGGTAAGGGAGCGCAAACCTTCCAGGAATCCAGGATCGGGAGTGATAAAACCAGCATTGCCCACAATTGGCTCTAGAATGACTCCAGAGATGCTGTCAGGATTTGCCGCGAATAATGCCTTAACTGCTGCTAAGTCGTTGTAGGGAGCCGTCAGGGTGTCAGCAGTGGTAGATTTGGGTACTCCAGGCGAATCGGGTAAGCCGAGGGTGGCGACACCAGAACCAGCTTTGACGAGGAACATGTCCGCATGTCCGTGATAACAGCCTTCAAATTTGATAATCTTATCTCGTCCGGTAAATGCCCGCATCAGCCGCAAGACAGCCATACAAGCTTCGGTACCGGAGTTGACAAACCGTACCATTTCGACGCTGGGAACTGCGGCGATGACCATTTCGGCGAGGACGTTTTCGAGGTAGCAAGGCGCACCGAAACTCGTACCTTTATCTAGTGCAGCGTGGAGTGCAGCGATCACTTCTGGGTTCGCATGTCCACAAATAGCTGGCCCCCAACTACCCACGTAGTCGATGTACTGATTGCCGTCTACGTCCCAAACATAGGCATCTTTGACCCGATCGAATACAATGGGTTGTCCGCCGACGGATTTAAACGCCCGCACGGGTGAATTGACTCCTCCCGGCATTAGTTCCTGCGCGGCTGCAAATATTTGTTCGGATTTAGTTGTTTTTAAAGTAGATGTGGAAATCAAGTTTTTCTCCCAACGTTTTAAAGTGAAAAATAAGTAGCTAGGATCGTCAGCTCGCACGAGTGAGCACAGTATCTCCAAGGGAGATGCTACGCCAACGGCTACGCTCACTGACCACTTGCCACCATCTAGATTTGAAGCGGTATATCATCAAGTGCGATTAATTAATATCGTAGGGTGGGCAATGCCCACCATCCAGTATCGTAGCAATACCCATCATCTAAATCTGAAGCGACACATCATCGAAGGGCTTTCGACCCTAGCTACAGTAATTCTAGTAGAATTCGATCGAATCCCCAACACCACTTCAGCTAGTTGGTACAAATATTTATGCGACGATCGATGACTGAAACCTATGTGGTGGGCAGTGCTCACCTTATAGCTATAGTTATCCTAATCCCATCTCACCCAAACACCCAATGTAGCAGAGTGGAGACGATCGACAAAATAATCGAACCCACGATCGCCGGAATGATGCCATTGATTTGAAACCCAGGAATATACCAAGACACAAACATCAGACACAGCACATTAATCGCGAATGAGCTTAAACCCAATGTGAGGATTGTCAGCGGGAATGTCAATACCTTTAGTACTGGGCGCACAAAACTATTAATCGCCCCTAGCGTCAACGCCGCAATCACTCCCGTCGTAAAGTCCCTAATCCGAAATCCATTGGCGAGAAATTGTTCGAGGATTCTTGCTGTAATTGGTAGAGCCATCGCATTCACGAGCCAGTTAATCAGAAATTTTTGCATGGTGTCAAGATAAGATGAGCGACTTTGTGCAACCAGCGATATCTATCTTTAGTCTACTGTGCGATCGCGTCATTCACATCATCATGTAAAATAGCTCAGTTCGATAATTTCGGTATATACTATAAATGCGGTTTGAGTGGCACGATCTCAAGGCTGAATCCAACGCTTTAAAACATGGCATCACATTTGAGGAAGCCGTGACAGTTTTTGCAGATCCTTATCTCCTATTTACACAAGATTCTCAGCATTCCGAAGGGGAAGCGAGAGAATGGGCAATTGGTGCAGCAGACAATGGCTCGATTATCGTAGTTGTTTTCACTATGCGTGACGAACAGGTTAGGATTATTAGTGCGAGAACAGCGACAAAAAGGGAGTACAAAGAATATGAGTCAGGAATCTGAATTTCCGTTTGAAAGAGCGAGACGAGTCACCCCAGCAGAAAACCAAGAATTTAGAACCGCCATATCCGAACAGTTTAGCATCGACTTGAAGAAACGCGGTCGTCCAGCCAAGGAAGAAGAAGAAAAGTACGAACCGATTTCGATTCGATTTCATCCTAAAATCTTAATCTGGGCAAAAGAAGAAGCAAAAAAACGAGGCATCGGCTATCAAACAGTGATTAATGAAGTGCTATTGGCACAAATCAGCTAAATTGTTTTAGCCTGTACGTATTTTATAAGCATCTAAATTACAATTGTCAGGTGGCGAACCTGTTGCAACTGCTCGATCGGCATTCCTACCAGCAGCATCCATTTCTCTGTGCTTTTTATTAGCTTCTGTCTCTTTATCGATCTTGACATACTTAGAATATCGAGCGATCTCCGATCTTATTGCCGTATAATTATCAGCGCGATCTCTAACTGGATCTTGAGTATGCATGGGAGAATTTTACACGGAAGCAGTTGTCAAAATTTGAACAATTTGGATTGCTGTGTAACCTTTTCTGATTCCTTCATCAACTAATGTTTGTAAACTGATTCTTCTTTTCTCGGCTATATCTATTTGTTGCATAATGAATAGTCGATTGCCAGAGATATGCGCCCGACTGATGATGTTGATTGCATGGTGGAATTCACCTCCCAACGCGAATACTATCAATTATCGGCAACACTCCGAGAACTTGGCTTGAGTGAAGATAGTTCGCCTGGTGCGCCCCTGTGCGGAATCGATCTTTTAGGCTAAACTAGTCAAGCTGAGGACATACGCTCAAAACCCTATCTCCACATCACTCCCATTTCCTGGCTCCCAAACAACATGTCGAAAATTATCGCCCTCGCTTTTGCTTTGATGTTATTCTGCTTCCCTAGCGCAGCGTATGCAGCAGGTGCAACTCCCTCCTATAGTTCGCTCTCTTTTAATGAAGCAAAATTAGCAAACCAAGATTTATCGGGGCGGAATTTACAAAAAGCTGAATTTACCAACGCTGATTTGGAAAATACCAATATGAGTGGTGTAGATCTTACTGGTGTCGTCGTCAGTTCGACGATTATGAATAAAACTAATCTTCATGCTGCTAATATCAGTCAGGGCTTATTCGATCAGGTGCGGCTCTTCGGTGTGGATTTGAGTGATGCTATTTTGGTTGAGGGGATGATGCTGCGGGCGACTTTTACCGATGTCAAGATTACGGGTGCGGATTTTTCTGGGGCGATTTTGGCTAAGGTAGAACAGAAAAAATTGTGTGCGATCGCCGATGGTGTCAATCCTATCACCAAGGTATCTACTCGCGACTCTTTGGAGTGTCGGTAGGTTCGGGATTTTTGGTATTTAGTTATACTGTTTATTTAACACAGAGGCGTTGCCCTGAGCGTAGCCGAAGGGGGCACGGAGGATTCACTGAGGTTCACAGAGGAATAATGAAGCGGATTGGGATAATTGGTGGGGGTCAACTTGCCTGGATGATGGCTGGTGCGGCGCAGGAATTGGGGATAGAGATAGTCGTGCAGACTCCCGCTAGTACTGATGTTGCGGTAAGTTTGGCGGCGGAGACGGTATTGGCTGAGGTGGATGATGTCGCGGCGACGGAGGTACTCGCCAGTAAGTGCGATTGGGTGACGTTTGAGAATGAGTTTGTCGATTTGGATGGGTTGGGAAAGTTAGCCGCTAATGGTGTCTGTTTTCGGCCAAATTTAGCGTCGTTAGCACCTTTATTGGATAAGTATACTCAACGGTGTTATTTGGATGCGCTAAGTTTACCCGTACCTCGATTTGCTGCACTTAGAGCACCGATATTACCTCCAGATTTTATCTTCCCGGTGGTGGTGAAAGCTAGACGCAATGGTTATGACGGTCAAGGGACGTTTATTATTAGAGACATAGGTGCTCTAGAAAGCCTCTTCCATCGCTATCCTGACACGCCATTTCTAATTGAGGAATATATCAAGTTCGATCGAGAACTAGCCCTCATCGTCGCCAGAAGTGTCACTGGGGAGACGATTAGCTACCCACTCCTAGAAACTCAACAGGAAGAACAAGTTTGTCGGCGAGTATTTACTTTAGAAGATGTACCCGATAGTCTCAATAATCTTTGTCACTCGATCGGTACCAAGCTACTCAATAGTCTAGACGCGATCGGTGTATTTGCGATCGAGTTATTCGCCACCCCCGACGGCAAAGTATTAGTCAACGAAATTGCCCCCCGCACCCACAATTCGGGGCATCTCACCATCGAAGCCTGCAATACCTCCCAATTTAGCCAACTGATTCGCGCCGTCTCCGGTTTACCCCTGGGGAATCCCACGCTCACTTGCGGCGGTGCAGTAATGGTAAATCTCTTAGGCTACGAAGATACCGACAGCGACTATCTCACCCAACGCCAACAAATCGCCGCACTCCCCAATACCCATATCCATTGGTACCAGAAAACCCAATCCAGAATCGGTCGCAAACTAGGCCATGTCACCATCCTACTCGAAAAAGCCGATTCCCAACTCGCCCAATCCCTAGCCACCCAAATCGAAAAAATCTGGTACCGATGAGGGGTCAGGGATGAGGGATGAGGGATGAGGGATGAGGGATCGGTGGTTAGCCTCGCCCCCTCTCCCCCTCTCCCCATTGACTCCCCAACCCCTCTACCCTTACAATAAAGAAACGGTCTGACTGCGACGTTGGTGACTGCCAATATGTTTTTTGATCTATACTCTACTTTCTACGGGAATCAATGTAGTTCTAGCGGCAGTAAACTGGACAAGTATCCAGAAACTTTAAGCACGAAGCTCTCCGATACCCACCTGGTTTTAACCAGGTCATAAACTGAGGTAAGACGGCGTTGCGGTTGACCACTAATATTAGCTTTTTAAAAACCCCTAGTATGATTTATTCTAGGGGTTTTGATTAGTAATAACTCACATCTTACTCTAAATAAATAAACTAGCAGAAACCTTAAAATATGTGCCGAGAGCCTTAGCTTGAACCTTAGTAATTGGTTTACCATTCACAATTTCAGCCACAATATCCGCAGAACCAATAGTGCCGATTAGATCGACTTGACTGATGCCGCCATACTCCATTAAGTGCAACAAAGCTGCATGGGGAGTAACATCACCCATGGGATAGTGCTTATTTTCATAGTCTTCAATTAATGTCACAATCAATGCGAGAAATTTTGACTCTTCATTACTCAAATTCCGATTAGCTACTAATCTCTCTGCGAGTGTCAAAGCGCGATCGTATTCTGCTTCTGAGTTAATAACTTCGGGAACAAAATCTGCTAACAAATTGATATAGGATGCTTTATCAAAAGTAGTTGTCATTTTTCCAATATTCCTTATCATATTCAGCGTGGGTTAGAAAATACTTATAATAGATAGTCTCGTTGACATAGTTGATATCGACAATTAAGCGATACTTATTACCTTTGATGTTAAAAACAGTGAAATTACCTACAGCTTCTGCATCACGGTAAATTTGTTTAGCTTCCTCCAGATTTTGCCAAGCTAAACTTTTGATGACTTTATACCATTCTTCAATTACTGTCTGAGTGTCGGGGTACTTAGCCGCATCAGAGCGTAAATTCCGAATGGAAATTAAGTGCATACTTTCTATCTCTAATTTTTATTTTACCTGGATGTAGATCGAAAAACTTTAATCTAACGCAATTTCTCAGCAATAATTTGAGCAGTTTTACGCCCAAGTCCTTTGACTTCTGAAATAAAAGTTTCCCATCGATCAAACTTTTTTGTCGGTTGGTTATTGCGTGCGATAATGATAGTAGGCACTAATTTTACCGCTGCTTTAGGCATCTCTACTTGCTGCATTCGTAGAGAAAGATCTGTTTCGCTGAGTGTGTTAATTAAGTTAAGAATATCATCGATCGGAATAGGTAGAGGTTTTATTATAGAAGGAGGTTTAAGAGATTCCAGAATACTTTTATGTTCATCAAGTTGAGATGTTACTTTACCAAGCTCCTGATATATCATTTGAAGTTGTTGTGATATTATTGAGTCTACTGCTGGTAATAGTTGCTCAATTCCTTGCCCTTTTATTTGAGATGTTACTTTACTAATCTCCTGATATATTGGTTGGAGTTGTTGTGATATTATTGATTTTAGTGCTGGTAGTAGTTGCTCAACTTCTCGATCTTTGCTTTCATTAGGAACCGATGGATTAGTAATAGGTTGTATGTTTTCTACTAACAACTTTAATTGATCGATCGCCGATTGCTCTGTTTTTTGATGAATTATAAAAGCATTAACCATTTCTGCTTTTTTTAAGTCTTTATCTTTAGCTTTTAGGGCTGCATAATATTCACGATGTCCTTCAATCACTGTATATTGTTCTATGCCGACTTGTTTTAAAATAAGAGGGCGTAGCAAGCCATCAGTTTCTATAATTAGATCTGCTAGTCGATCCAATTCTGATTCTGCGAAAGTCGATCTAGGTAAATCTGAACTAATACTTTTGACATCGACAAAAAAACATTTTATCATTACTTTAACCCAATTTTAGTTAAAACTTCATCTGCCAAAATATCGAACTCCATCGCTGATGTTTGCGCGTTAGTATTTGACTCAGCATATTTAAAGATCGATTTTGGATCTGGCGATTCAATCTCACCCACCATGATAGTCTTATTAAAAGACTCTGATAATGCAGTGCGATCGTAAATCACTGATTCCATCAGCGACATTTCATAGCGAGTACTTATAACTGCTCTTTGTTTTGGAAATGTATATTGAATGAATCGAGCATTTGTCGATATCTTTGATGCCAACACGCCTAATATTTCGATTGGTTCTTTACCAAACGTCGATCGACTCTCATTAATGGTTTTGAGAAACTCTTTTACAGTCGGTAAACCTTGATTGGCAAATGGTTTTAGATCGGATGGAATAATTAGATAATCGGCAGTAATTAGGGCGACTTCTGCGTAGATATCTCTTGAAGGTGGTGTATCGATAATAACTAGATCGTAATTATTGTCTACTCGCTTCAGTTTAGTCATCAATCTAGTTCGACTTGTCATCATTGTTGTCAAATCACCCTGCTTATCGATCAGATTGATATGTGCCGGAATGACATCAATTTCTGGATTGTTAAAATACTGAGACTTGCGGACGATATCATCGATAAAGTTGGTGTCACCACTAGTTAGTAAGTCACAGACATTTCGATCGCGTAAATCATCATCTTCATCAAATTGAAATTTCACTAAGCCTGTCGCGAAGGTACTATTTGCCTGAGCATCGATATCAATCAATAGTACTCGAAAACCTTTGGTACTAAAAGCCGCCGCCAGATTGGTAGAGACAGTGGTTTTACCAACACCACCTTTATTATGGTAGACAGCGATAGTTTTCATTGATGATAATTTTGGGGATGAAGTAATTATAGCAGGAGTAGATTTGAGCTGAGGTATTAGTAATTGAGATTGCAACTGTTGGCAGCCAATTATATTTTCGATCTCTGCAAATCGACGATCGATATCTTTACCAAGACAGCAAAATACTAAATCTACAGCATCAATCTCTTGAGCATAGATTCTTAATTCTTTACCATTTGTCAATACCCCATAAGGAATATTTAAACTTGTCAAGTACTCCCTAAGCTGGCGCACATGTTTGTCTAGATTTCTTTGGGGATTTTTTGCTTCTAGTACCAAGCCTAATGGCGATTTTAGATCGAGTTTATAGCCTAGCTTTTGGGGAAATGCTAGAAAATCTAATCTGATTTTACCAAAACTTACCTCTTGATGCCATGTGTCAGGAGCATAGCCTAATTTTGGTAATAGATATTGAACGATAAGTTTACTTTCAACTTCGCTCTCATTTCGACATAGTTCGGGATTAAAATTCAACATTAACCTCAGCGAGTCATTCCCCGAATCATATACCCAAACACCAACCCAATCGTCAATGCACCAGCTTTGCCCGTTTGCAAGAAATCTGCCCAGGCGACTTGTAGATTAGCCACTAAATCGATATTTTCAAACTGTTGAGCGAGCATCAACCCATGAGTAGAGATCGTAAATTGGAAATCGACAACAGACGAGACTAGTTGAGTTGATTCGATCGTATTCATCATAATTGACATAAATCGAACTAGTAATGATAGTTTCCCTATTGTGCCCATTAACAGGATTAGATCGATCGTCTAGCAAGGCGGGGGTCAGATGTCACCAAAAAGTCCAATCTTGTCTAGTCGGGTTATCCGCCTAGTTGGGTTTCCCTAAGTGCAGCACCTTTTCACGATCACCCAAAAGTGCAATCGGTGCTCTACTGGCGGTGAGTCAAGTCGAATGGTGATTTCCACATTACTCTGATTTTGGCACAATGGCAACGTTACGATCTATATCCCCAAAATATGCGGGTAGATTATTATGTCTGGATAAAGCTGGAGGTGTTTGTTTTACTTCCCCCCATTCTTTCGCTAAAGCTTTGAGTAATAGATCTTGCTGTTGACGGAGTGTCCCAATTTGAGTACCCTTGTTAATAATCACAAACCAGACTAAACCTCGATCGCGTGTTGGCATCACTCCACTTAATGCGCTAACTTGATTCAATGTACCTGTTTTGATGGTCGTGCCCATCGGCAAATAACGATCCTTGAGTGTACCGATTTTTTCCATCCCAGCGACTGGAAATATATCTGCGAGGGTGAGGTTGGCTGGTTGGAGTTGCTGCTGGAGCGTGCGGAAGATTTGACATACGGCACGGGGAGAGAGCCGATTTTCCACTCCCAAACCGGAGCCGTTAATTAGTTGGATTTCTGCAAGGGGGAATTTGGCAGTAGTCGCGGCAATTTTCATCACTTGCTCGGCTCCACCTACGCTATCGGCGAGCATCTGCGCGATTTCGTTATTACTGTAGATATTCATTTGCCGGACGATTTCGATGAGGGGCAGCGATCGATGGCGAATCAATGGTACAATAGGAGATGTGGGCGCGATAATTGTCAAAACTGCCCCAGCGATCGATACTTGAGGTGATTCTTTTGGATTTACTTTAGGGGCAGCAGGAGTTTTTTCAGGAGTTATGTCGGGTGCAGGAGAGGGATTGTCAGCAGTCACTTCAGGTATTGCAGGGCTTTCTTCAGGAGTTCGATCGGTGTTAACAGCAGGTGTGCCAGCATCAGGATCCGGTGCGGGCGGTTGCTTGGCAGCGGGAGCGACGGGGAGTTTGACAAGATTGACATCTTTAAAATCTGTATCGAGCAGTGCTGGGGGAAGATTAATCCCCGTTAAAGCTTGCTTGAGAAGTTCGCCCGCCTGTTGAGGATCCGCTTTATAGTTCATATGGAACTTACCCAATATAATCAGGTTTCCTGTGACCTTTCTGACCCCCAATTGATTTAAACTTTGAGCTAGAGCGATCGCATCTTCCCAGACAAATAAAGGATCGTCACCACCCTGAATCACCAAATCTCCATTTAATACACCTGCGGATATCTCCCCACTCATACCGATAACTGTATCAAACCGTTTATCTAGCCCCCAAGTGGTGAGAGCCGCCAGAGATGTGGCTGTCTTCGTCAGAGAGGCGGCTGGAACCGGAGTTTTACCATTTATGTCCGCCAGCATGGTACTGTCGGTACGCAGCCATACTGATTGGCTCTTGGGTTCCAATCCTTGGGTTTTGAGCGTTGCGATATATTGAGTGACAGTTTTGCCCACACTCGGCTCTATTGGCTTGGGAAAATTCAGCCACGGTAATCCTTGCCAAGTCGCCGACTGTGCGAGAGACACTCTGTTGGTATCTACTCCAGCCAGATTAAACCAAACTCCCACTAACCCTGAAGAAACTAATTCCAACATGATATATTTCGATCGCAAACTAGCTCCTAGAATACCGCAGCTCAGGGGGTGAGGGCTAGACCGTTTCAAGACATACCCCTGGGATCTTATCGCATATCGGCGATCGCACTCATAGCAGTAGCAGCGATGGCTTGTTCGCTGATTGTAAGGTGCAAATCTTTTTTCGTAGGTTGGGTTGAAGAATGAAACCCAACCGCTCTAGGGTGCTGGCGTGGTTCGTTGGGTTTTGCTTACTTCGACTTCGCTCAGTACAAGCCGCGCAACCCAACCTACGATTTTTCAAGGTTTCAGGAGTTTTGCACCTTACAATCAGGGCTTGTTCGTTAGCTTTGGGGAGATGATGATATTTACCATTAGCTTGTTTGGCAAGTTCTTTGGCAAATCCAGTGGAGATAAATTTATTCTCAGTATCGATTACCAATAACTTAATCCCCAAACCACGAATTCGACTGGTAATATTTAATAACTCCGCCTTAATATCTGGCTTCTTGAGGATTCGGGTTTCCTGATGCTGTGACCGATCGACCAATTGCTACCCAAACATCTCCATTGTATCCGAATCCTGGCGATCGACCCCGACATATCTGAGCGGATTGGCGATTCTCATTCTCAGAGGCTACTTCCAATCCACTTTTTGTTAAATCGATTTTAGTACAGCTTTAGGTGGTCACTGAAGCTCCTCTATTATTTTGAAAAATTCATCTAACTATTAACGTAATTAAGAATACAGTAAATCGCCACAACCGATATAGTGGCTATAATTTAGCCGCCAAGGGTGTGATAATGTAAACTCTATCACCCTTGAATCGATCGTCTGAACTTCAACTCCCATCACCTTTTCACTTTTCTCAGTATCACAATTTTTGAAATTATACCGTTTATTCGGCTTAAAATTTCAGTACGGTTTGTAGCAATATTGACATTGACTTTGAAAATAATAGATGTTATCGTATGAGCATAATTTCACAGGTTAAGATTGAAGTAACTTTCAAATGCTGTTTCTAAAGCTTATCACTAGATATTTTTGTTACGAATATGGTTAGCCAAGTATTTTATTAGATCACCTAATTTATATATATATATATATATATATAGCAACCTTAAACAAGTTTAAATTTAGCTATTGAATTGATAAATTTTTCTGATCTGATAAACTATTCGTGGTTATTGCAAGATATTGTAATAACCTAAAGCTTTAAATTATATAGAAATTGGAGATAATATTAATGGCGAATAAACAACTAAATACTCTGAGTGACGACAGAGTTTTTGCATCTTTTTTAAAAAATATCCAGCTCAATGAAGTGGCTATGTCTAAAAAAGGTGTCACGGCGGAGACTAAATTAAAGTTTCTAGAGACTCTATCAAATGTTGCAATGCGTAAAATAGGTTTTCCTACAGTCTCTTTCCCGATCGTTGAAGTTCATAAAGAAGATAACGGTAAGCCAGCAGCAGACATATACGCTCTGTATGACGATTATTCAGGAAATAAAGTTGTCTTCAGTAGGACTAGGATAAATAAAGCAGTAAGTGAAAAGTTTTTAATTGATGAATTTCGCAAGCTTGCAGTAACAGCTTATCATGAATTGAGACATGTAGAACAGCAATTTTGTGCATTACAGTATCGGTATCAAATACAGGCTCAATCAGATATTAGAAAGAAAAATGTACCTCGCGTACTTCAGGGAATAACTACAAATGGTAAGCGAGAATATGTGCCTAGACTTATAGGTACAGAAATTGAATCACCTGCTCGTACCACAAAACTTGCTTTAGATCGGACAGAATATGCTCGAAAAATGATTGAAGCGATGTATGATAAAGTAGTGCAACAAAATGAGCTAAAAGAAAACAAACGAATAGTAGAAAGAGATGCTTATAATTTTAGTCGAGAAGGATACCGAATTTTGAGCGTTGGTCGGGATCCTAGAATAAGCGATCTCTGGAACAAACCCGCATTTGATAATGTCAATTATCAACTAACCGATGGCTATGTTGACAATGATGCAGGTGAATATTCAGCACGGCCACTGTTCAAGAATTTAAATATTTTTAATTCGATATTCTAAAAATAAAATTTGAGTTTATCAAGATTTGCTTCACAATAAATAAAGTAAGTAAAGATATTTAATCATGATAAATATGTAGAAAGATATCATGATAAAGGCAAACCTATTTCATTTTCATCAAAACGAAAATTATGCTATTACAATTCAGTAGTATTTTATCTATTCCTACTTCTATTGCTATCATTAAAGAAATAGAGGAAGTTTATCCGACATGGACAACAGCACAGTTAATTTATAATTTACGCTTCATTAGTTCTCTTGATAATGAATTATCTGAAACATTATTTACGTTAGGCAATGGATCTAGCTTTCTGCCAAAAGGTAAGTTAACACAAGTCGATCTTTATAGCTTAACTAGTACGATCGCCCAACAAATCTCTAGTGGCAATGGTTTTTATGAAGAAGTTGGTATTAGTATCGATCCATCTACTGGGCGTAAAGTTTCTTTAGGACATGCTATATCAGGAATTTCAGCAGTTCTTTATGATTGGTATCGATCAACTAATAATTTCACAGACAGTCAAACTATACAACTTTTAAAAGGGGTACAGTTCTCCATCCCAATTTTAAATATAGATGGAGTACCTACCCCATCTATAGATTCGCCTACAACTTTTGAACTTCTTCCCAATAAACTTTCTATTGATTCTTTGTATGCTATGACGATAGCTGGAGACATCGCACGGACAATTACAGGGAATGAACAGTTATGGACTGAAGAATCCTACCCTGTTGAAATAGGCGGAATAGGCACAGAGGCTTCATCGGCAGAACTATATGGAAATATAGATGGTTTTTGGATGGGAACATGGCTGCGTACTGATAAAGGTCAATACATTTGTGAGAGGATGAATTTACCAATCAACCATCCGAATAATGTAAAACTTAGCACGCTTCTCGGTGAATACTACGGGACGATCAAAATAGAGAATCGAATTCTTAATATGACAACTAAATTTGGAACGAACTTAATATCAAATTTACGGTTTTCAAACTTATTGGGAATGATGAAAGATCCAAATTTTAGATTAAACACCTTGACTCAAGTGATTATATATCAATTAATTTATTCTGAATTTACCGAAATTGGAAAGTCAGATTTTGAGAATAGTATCAAAGCTTGGGCTGCATTTGAATCGTGGTGCGTTTCTGAATTTAATAAATTGCGTAACGCAAGTATTTTAAGTAGAGAAACAGGAGAATCTTTTAGTGATTGCATCGATGAATATGGAGATCTTAGTTGCTTGAACTTAGACAATTACTTTAAGTCTGAATTGAGTGATGCTAATCTTATTTCAGGAGACTTTATTAGTTGGTACCCTCGGCATAATTTAATTGGTATTTATAGCTAAGACTAGAAAAAGGAGATTTATAGCAATCCTATAATAAGCAGCTAGGTAGCTAACTCCTGATTGTAAGGTGCAAAACTCTGGGAGAATTTGACTCTAGTTTTCCCCAAATTTGGGGTTTTAGGGGGGCTAATTAATTAAGTGTCGCTTGCATCCATCATCTTAAAGGCTGTTTAAAAAGGTGAAAAATATGCACTTACTTGAACCATTCAACCGATCGCCAAAATACCTATATTTACATACCAGACATTTTTATTCATAATTAGATTTTTGGAGAATCGAATAAATTCGGATATATACTAATACCTCTAAGTATCAACAGTCTTTTAGATCCAAAATCATGAGAAAATCTCTAATATTAGCCAGCATTTCTATGCTAGTATTTCAATCACTATTGGTACCAAGAGCTTTTGCAAAGCAACCGAAAATTAAAAGCTTTGCTAATTGGTGTCAACAACGAAATTATCTTCCTGCGGCTACTAAGCATACTATAGATATATTATTGCGGGGATATAATACTAATAACTGTCAATATCTCGACCTACGGCTTAGAACTTTACGTAAACTAAATCTTAGTGAAGAAAAAATCATTGATGTGAAGCCTTTAGCTAGTTTAACTAATTTACGTAGAATATATCTTAGTAAAAATAAAATTATTGACGTGAAGCCTTTAGCTGGTTTAACTAAACTAGATACACTCGATCTCAGTGAGAATCAAATTCGTGATATCAAGCCTTTAGCTAGTTTAACTAATTTAGACGAGTTAAGTCTCAATAATAATCAAATTATTGACATCAATTCCTTAGCTAGCTTAACCAAAATTGAGTATCTCGATCTTAGTAACAACAAAATCACTGATATAAGATCTTTGTCTGTTTTAACTAAATTAATGTTTCTACGTCTGTACGACAATAAAATCACTGATATAAAATCTTTGTCTAGTTTGAGCGATTTACGCTCGGTACATCTTAATAATAATAAAATCAGTGATATCAAGCCATTATCTACCTTGACTAAACTAAGTCTGCTTGTTCTCAATAATAATAAAATTAGTGATGTAAAATCTTTGTCTAGCTTAACTTATTTACGTGATTTATATCTCGAAAACAATAAAATTTACAATGTGAATTCTTTATCTAGTTTGACTAATTTAATCAGATTATATCTCGAAAACAACAAAATTTACAATGTGAATTCTTTATCTAGTTTGACTAATTTAATTACGTTACGTCTCCGAAACAATCAGATTAGTGATGTGAAATCATTGTCTAGCTTAATTGAGTTAATCGAACTCGATCTTCGCGGTAATCTACTCACCGAAAAAGATTGTCCACTTAAGTCAGATATCTGCAAATTTAACTAATTAGCTGAGTTGAATTAAATGTGAAATCTTTATCCCACATTCCGCACTTCGAGAAAGTATTATCCAAATCTAGCAGTTTCCGCTCTAGAGACGGCACGAATTTCGGCTTTTCTAGCTTCTTCCCTCACCCCTCACCCCCAAACACTAGAATTTTCGAGTGAATTCTATGAAGTGCGGAATGTGGGTTTATCTAGCTTACAAAATTTAGTTAATTTATATCTCGATAACAATCAAATTATTGATATAGAGCCTTTATCTAATTTGAATAAAATAGTTTATCTTCGAGTCAAGCCTGTGAAAATTTACATTATCACACCCTAGAAGCCTCTAACCCAGTTCCAGTAAGCATTAATCACTTAATTAGTATAAAAGTACTTGTAGCTGATGATGAAGTATGAATTAGTGAAAAAATATTATTAAACTCACTCTTCCCCAACGGTTTGCGAAAATTGGTGATGGGCAACTGGGCGGGCGATCTGAGATCGGGAGGTGATCCTGTTATGGCAGGCAAAACTATCCCAATCTAAATTCTTGGTACAAACCACAATGCCCTGATGATGGAGCAAGATAAAATTCCGCTCTCTTCTGGTGATAACTCCCTGAGATCTTATCGCATATCGGCGATCGCACTCATGGCAGTAGCGGCGATCGCTTGTTCGGTAGCTTTGGGGAGATGATGATATTTACCATTAGCTTGTTTGGCAAGTTCCTTGGCAAATCCAGTCGAGATAAACTTATTCTCGGTATCGATTACCAACAACTTAATCCCCAAACCGCGAATTCGACTGGCAATATTCAATAACTCCGCCTTGATATCGGGCTTCTCATCAGGTGGAATCACATCACCCAAAGAACGCGCCAATGGTATATTACCCCGTCCATCAGTAATCGCCACAATCACCACCTGCCCCACATCGCCCGAACTTTGAGCATTTACCCCCACCCGCACCGCTTGTGTCAAACCATGGGCCAACGGCGAACCTCCACCACAAGCGAGCCGCTCTAGTCGTCGTTTTGCCATGGCGATCGATCTTGTCGGCGGTAATAATACCTCTGCCTGCTCGCCCCGAAACGGAATCAACGCCACCTGATCCCGATTCTGATAAGCTTCTGTCAATAGTCGCATCACAGCACCCTTCGCCGACTGCATTCGATTTAGAGCCATCGAACCCGAAGCATCTACTACAAATATTACCAGCGCACCAGATTTTCGCGCCAACTTTTTCCCCCGAATATCGCCCTGCTCCACAATCACCATCCGCTCCGGTTGACGCTCCCGCCGAGACTTCTGATAGGGTGCCGCAGCGCGTAAAGTCGCATCTACAGCAATCCTGCGGACTTTCCCCTTGGGTAAAATCGGTTTGACATACCTCCCCCGATCTTCCGAAAATACGATGCTGCGACTGCCCGATTTGCCCTGTTTCTGTTGAGCGGTTTGGGCAAAATACAACACAGTGTCATCCAAAATCACCCCTTCGATATCAAACACAAATTCATCAGGTACATCCGGCGGTACATCAGGTTGCTCGTCATTTTCCGGCTCATCACCCTCATTATCCTCCTGCTCCTGCTCCTCATTATCCTCCTGTTGCTCATCCCCATCTTGCTCCTGCTCCGATGGATCCTGAGATTGTGGTGGTGGTGGCGGTGGTGGCGGTGGCTGATTATTCTCATCAGGGGGAGTTTGCAGCACCGTAGCACGAGGCACGATGACTAGTTCTACCGCACGGCGCAAATCCTCAGCATTCACATTTGTCCGTCCATCCAGAGCCGCCGCCGCTTTCGCTACCCGCACGGCAAATAATTCAGCACGATGTCCCATTACACAGCCACGCAAAGCTTCTGTCACCAGATACGCCACTTGTTCGCGACTAATTTGGACATCTTTCAACCACTCTCGCGCCAACACGATCTGAGTGCGGATATTATCGATTTCCTCACTATACTGTTCCAGAAAAACTTGTGGCGATAACGAATAACTAATCGCCTGTGCCACCGCCTGCACCCTGTCGTCCATTGCTAGCACTCCATCCGCCGACAGCGAGATCGCGATTCGATCGAGCAAATGTTCGCGCAATGGCCCTTCATCGGGATTATAGGTGGCAATCAGCAGCGGTTTACAAGGATGTCGGAAACTAATTCCTTCACGCTCGATCTGATTGCGTCCATCAGTTAGTACACTTAATAGCAGATTGGCAATTTGGTCGTCAAGGAGATTGATTTCATCAATGTACAATACGCCCCGATTTGCTTGGGCTAATAATCCTGGCTGAAATACAGCCGCCCCCGTTTGAATCGACTTGTCCAAATCCACCGAGCCTAATAATCGATCTTCGGTAGTGCCCAACGGGATTTGGATAAATGGAGTCGGCATCATCGCCGTGAGTACCTCCTGCTGGGGATTGGCGGCGACTTGCTCTAGTAATCGATCGTCCCACTCATCGGGGCACTTTGGGTCGCAATTACTCGTACCCCCAACCGCGATCTCGATCGGCGGTAACAACGAATGAATGGCACGAGCCATGACAGATTTGGCGGTACCTCGTCTTCCGGCAATAGCGATTCCCCCCAAACCAGGATCCACAGCAGTCAGGAGCAGAGCTAATTTGATCGCCTCCTGCCCCACTACCGCCGTGAGGGGAAATGCAGTTGGAGATGGGGTTGAGGTCACTGTCGGCATTGTTACTAATCTGAGTTCGATCGATTCTTACTATATTACTATTCCTTGCTCCCTTCCCGCTCGCTGATTTTAGATTTGCACCTGACGATCGAAGATTTGCACCTGACGATCGGCATTCGACCAGAACGTCGTTAACTTTTATGCTAGAGCCGGAACAATTGAGCGATCGTTTAGTCTCGACAAGAACGGAAGATCGGACACAACTAGTTATCACTTCAACTTGCCCCCAATCCTGAATAGTTGATGTTATTCAACCACTTTTGTATCGACGATCGACCGAATTAAGTTCCGAAGAATAGTCACCAGTATTATTTTGACTTTACAAACATGATGAATCTTGAAAATATTAATTATTATTTCAAAATAAAATATTCAAAATCTAGTCTATGAACATACTCAAGCTATTCCATTAAATATAAGACACTCAGCATAGTATGCCTACGATTTTAGCATTTAAGATTCTAACTGAGGGTTATTTCGATCGCTCCATTGACTCATGCACATCAATAGTAGACAAGAATATAGACGGCAAGATCGATCTAAATAAGCAATATGGCTGAGGCTGAATATTGAGGCCGTGTTAGTATTTATATAGGTGAGCAGTCTTTGAATTTAACTCATCTCAGTGTGTTTAAGCAACTTGGGCTATATGGCATCTTCCAATCGAACTAAGATCCACACCTAATAACTATATATTTTTACGGGTAACAATTATGAGACAAACACTGTGGTATGCTTGCTGCTGTTGGACAATTTCCCTACTAGGTGCAACCGCTAGTAACGCCAGCCCTCTGGGAACACCTAGTGAAGATGCAACTGGTACCGCAGTTAATCTCGGTAAAATGAGCACCCCCAATCAAGATCTAGCACAGGTGCCATCTCAACCTCCTAGCCCAACTGAAGTCCCCAGCCCAAACCCAGGAATTGGCGCACCACCAATGGCACCGATTACCGAACCATCGGGATCTGACACCAAAGAATTACAAGATCGACTAAATAATATTAATAACGCCCCAACAGGTGCAAACAAATTTAACACCTACGAACCTAGAGTTTCCCCTGGGTTCTCCATTTCCAACCCCACCGGATTTGGTGCAGACAACAACCTGGTATTCTTTGGACTCAGCTACCAAAATCGGACGAGATTTACCCAAGCTTCCGATGCAGAAGCAGGCATCGGAATTGGTTTAGGCGATGCCGTCAAATCAGTTGGGGTCGAATTGTCTTATAGTATTAACAGTTTTGGTACCAATCAAGCTTTTGGCAGCGGAGCCTTCAACATCAAAGTCCACAAACGTTTGAGTGAAGATACCTCTGTAGCTGTCGGCTGGAACCAATTTGCTAGCGTCGTATTAGGCCCTGGTAGAAGTGGTAATACCTTACCCTTTGACTATCCCAAAAATTCTTACTATGCAAGTGCGAGCAAAATTCTTCGGACTTGTGAAGATATCAATCAACCCTTCTGTCGGGTAGCTCTCACCGCTGGAGTTGGAAGTGGGGTATTCTTACCCTTCCAAACTATCAGTGATGCCTTTCAGAATGGTCGCGATGCGACGGGGTTAAATGTTTTCGGATCTGTGGGTGTTCGGGTGGCTAGACCTGTTAGCGCGGTTGTAGAGTGGACAGGACAAGATTTGGCGGCGGGTTTATCGATCGCACCTTTTGAGAACTTCCCTCTCGTCATCAGCCCCGCAGTCCGGGATATCACTGGTGCTGGGGATGGAGCTAGATTCATCCTTGGTGCTGGTGTAGCTTTCAACTTTTAAGGTAGATTGTTGTCAATCAACCAATCCAACTATTCAGGAGCATTAGCAATGTCCAAACATACACTCAAAACTCTCAAAATCTCAGGTGGTGTCTTAGGTTTATACTGCTTGACTCTCACAACTGCCCCCGCAGCAAGTGCCGATTGCAGTCCTTGTGGCCCAATGCCTACTGGTCCTGGTCACGTAGCTCCCATTAGTACCCCTAGTATCCCTGGTGTTGGCGGTATCGGTGGGAATACATTCTACAACGGATCCAATAGTAGTGGATTTGGCGGTGGTAGCGGTGGCGGTGGCGGCCGTCCCAATTTCAATATTGGCGGTAGCTTCGGTGGCGGTCGCCCCAGCTTTACTAATATCGCCAGTGGCGGTAGTTTTAGCGGTGGCGGCACATTCAACAATATGTCCAATGGTAGTGGCTGGGGCGGCGGTGGCGGCTCCTGGGGCGGCGGCATTGGCGGCGGCGGCTACGGCGGCGGCGGTAACGGCGGTGGCGGTATTGGCGGCGGCGGTTTCGTCGGCGGTGGTATTGGCGGCGTCGGTAACTGCTGTGGCGGTATTGGCGGTGGCGGCGGCGGCGGTGGCGG
>JANMEL010000271.1:0-14400 GCA_031376885.1 Chamaesiphon sp. OTE_70b_metabat_96
AACACACCTGCTTGGTGTCTATGGCCTAGTGGACCCACTCCGATCCCTTCTCGAACTCGGTTGTGAAACTCTATTGCGGCGACGATAGTTGGGGGGTTGCCCCCTGTCAAAATAGCTCGATGCCAAGCTTAATATTTAAAAGAAAAATTCAGTATCCACGGATACTGAATTTTTCTTTGTTCTAGCGAGAAAACACTCAACAAATTTACCGATCGGATTGAAGAAAAATATTGCTCTCGGTGGCTTATTATCTTGACGATTATATGTGTCCCGTTTAATATGGTAGTTATTGAAAATAACATAAATTTGATATGGGACGCAAGAAATTAGACCGCCAAGAATTCCACGCAAGAGTAGCACCAGAAACAGTCGATCGACTTAAAAGTCTAGCATCATCATTAGGCTATCAGCATGGGGGACAAGGATCGATCGCCCAAATTTTGGATGCAGTAGCTCAGGGGAAAATCATCTTAGTTCCAACAGATAAAATACTCGATAATTTAAAATAAATGGGATGTAGTTAAAGACTTGTCCCAACATTAATCATGAGCAAAACTACAGACACAGGAATCAAAGATCCAGTCTTGAGCCTCGATCTCAAAGTCAATCTACTAATCCCAAAAGCTTTCACCCAAGCCGATACTCATTACCATCATCATCGAGTAGAGAGTGCAAATCCTCTAAGGAAGTAGGTTGCCGATCCTAAATGGCCATTTTAGATCGCGCAGGGAGCATTCCCGCCTGCCTAGCTAGGTAACTGTGGCATAAAATGAGGATGTGGGATTAGTAATTAATAAAAATTGACAAGATGAAATTATTGATTAGCAATGATGATGGTATCTTTGCTCGCGGCATTAAAGTTTTAGCAGATACGTTGGCGATCGCTGGTCATGAGATAATCGTGGTCTGTCCCGATCGAGAAAGATCGGCGACTGGTCATGGCTTGACTTTACACGATCCAATTCGGGCTGAGGAGGTGTCGGGAATTTTTCACACTAGTATTAAGGCGTGGTCGTGTTCGGGTACGCCAGCGGATTGTGTAAAATTAGCTTTGGGGGCATTGCTCGATAGTTTCCCTGATTTCGTGCTTTCTGGCATTAATCACGGGGCGAATCTTGGTACTGATGTTTTGTACTCTGGGACGGTTTCTGCGGCTATGGAGGGCAGTATAGAGGGCATTCCGAGCATTGCTTTTAGTCTGACTAGTTTCACGTCGCAAGATTTCACTGTGGCGGCAGATTTTGCGCGGATATTGATGGCTCATTTTGAACTGGAGCCGTTATCCACACCGATATTATTAAATATTAATATTCCGGCTGTACCCTCTGGGGAGATTGCTGGAGTAAAGATTACTCGTCAGGGGGTGAGAAGGTATTTTGATTCTTTTCAAAAGCGAGTGGATCCTCGTGGTAAAACGTACTATTGGTTGGCGGGAGAGGTGTTGCAGGAAGTAGATCAACCAGAGCATTTGCATCTTCCCCCAGAGATTGAGACTGATGTTCAGGCGATTAAGGGTAATTATATTACGATCGTGCCGCTGCAATTTAATCTCACCGATCCGGCGGGGGTATATAGTTTACAAGAGTCAGAGATCGAGAAATTAGGAAATTCGATCGCTCAACAGCCTGCATACAGCACTTTTCAGGTTGGTGATGTACAACAGATCCCCGACGAGTCCGAGAAGTCGGGGATTTAAGTCGAAATATCGTCCCCCGTCAAGTTGCAAACCGCTGCAAGGATCTTGTTTAAGCTTCAGATTTGAGACTTGCCTGATAAGCGGTGTGTACTTCTTGAACGCTGTAGACATTCAGGAAAATACGGGCAAATTGTTCTGCTAGTTGGGGTTTACCCTGCTCGATCAACCACTTTAATAATGGTTTCATAGAATGCTCATTTAGCAATCCACCGAGAGAGAGGATATTCCACAGAATTCGGTGCCAAATTGTCATTTGAATCATGATTTTGACATCCAGAGTGGGGTGTTTTTTGTAAAAGATGACACCCATTTTGCCCCGTTCTAGTTCTTGCTCGATTAGGCGGGGAATTCGATCGAGTGAGAAGGCTGGGTGCCAGTGATAGCCGACTGCTTCAGGGCATTTAACCATTTTAATGTCGCGATTTTTTAGGCGTACGCCCAACTCTAAATCTTCCCAACCATAGAGATCGAAATCCATATCGAATAGCCCGACTTCCATTAACCAATGTCTACCGATCGCGACATTAGTTGTGGCGAAGTATGCATTGGAAAAGTCAATAATTTTGTAGGGTTCGGAAGTAGGATTTTCAAAGTTGGCGGTATTAATCACCGCGCCGTAGGTAAAAACTTTATCATTGCCTAATTTCTTTTGTTCTTCTACTAGTGCATCAGCATGACATTGAAGAAATGATGGTAGGGTGACGATATCACTATCAATGAAAACGATCGTATCACCTTCTGCTCGCTCCACACCTAGATTTCGGGCGGCGGATGCTCCTTGATG
Organism: Chamaesiphon sp. OTE_70b_metabat_96; assembly: GCA_031376885.1. Classification (GTDB taxonomy): domain Bacteria; phylum Cyanobacteriota; class Cyanobacteriia; order Cyanobacteriales; family Chamaesiphonaceae; genus Chamaesiphon. The sequence goes on from JANMEL010000271.1 coordinate 2,481, forward strand.
AGCTTGTTCGTAGATTTTGACGTGAGGTAATTCGGCGACGTGAGCTTTTAACCACTCGATCGTCCCGTCTGTGGAACCATCATCGACAACGATTGTCTCATAACCAGTTACCACTCGATCGTCTACGGTTTGAAGTTCTAGAGCTAGCAAACATTTCTGGAGAATAGGAAGACGGTTGTAAGTGGGAATGACGATGCTAAAAAACACTTGGATTGCCCTCAAGAATCGAGACTGCTGGTGAAGAATAGATAGTTCAGCAACTACCACGCGAAACTATCCTACACTAATTTATGACCCGATCTACCATTGGATAGTTTCCGCTAAAGTGCAGGTGAAGAACGAGCGAGTGTTCGCTCGCTTGTCTTGACAAAACCGTTTAAATGTGCAATTTCTTGTGCTAGTTCGGGCAACTGTTGTAGCAATTCGACGATCGCACCCAACCCCTCTAGATCCTTTGCCTCGAACTTATCGGGGCACTCCAAGCGTCCATAGAGACTGCGTAACAGAATTTCGAGTATCTGCCGATGAATCTTGACTGAGAGTCCCTGGGCGGCAAATAGACGGGGATTGACACCACATTTGAGTACTTGCAAGAGTCTACTCGGTGGAATTTGAGACATCAGCGAAGTAGCAATTGCTTTAACCCCATTTGCTTGTAATGCTTTGAGATCTGATTCGGGGAAATGGGGATCTTGTGCTAGTCGAGCGATTAGAGCTACTTGTCGATCGAGTTCGTCAGTGTCAAATTTGGAGATCTTGGTAATGACCATTGTCCCCGATCGATCGTAAGTCCGATCGGCATCTTCGATCGCATTAATGAGCGGATTCACTTCAGTTCCCAGACTGGGATTGAATTGTCCATGAAACAATGGTTCATCATATCCCACTTGTAGACCATTAAAGTAGAGTGGGATTTTTTTACCCGATCGAGCAATTTTGTACAGGGGTAATTCTAACAGATCGATCGGCCAACCTAGATCCCTCACGACCAGTACTTTTAACTCTTGGGGGATTGCTTTCACCAGTCCATTCAAGAGCAAATAATTTGCTTCACTCACATTTTGCGGAAGTAAATCGATATCTGGTTTATGGAGATTTACAAGTCCAACCTCAATCTCTTTATCAATCTTAATTTCAATCAGACTATTATCGAGAATATGCGTAAACCGCACCGCTGCATAAATCGTACCACACCTAAGTGATGCTTGAGCAAACAACCATTCACAGATTTTCTTGGAACCTGCATAAACATCCGTTGTATAGTAACGAGAAGCCTTTCCCGTCGATGAGAAAATACATTTTTCCACTCGCGCCACTTCGCAACAGTGGATAATATTAGTTGTACCGATCAGATTGGTAGTAATTGTTTCCCTAATCTCTATTTCGGCTAAACCTGGCGATCGCTGTGCGGCTAAGTGGAATACGATCTGGGGACGCACTGTGTCAAAGATCTGTTTTACAGTAGTTCGATCGCGAATATCAATAGTATGATAAGTTAATTGTCCGGCTTTGACTAGTTGCGATCGCTTTGTTTGAGCCTTATCTAGGGAAACAATTCCCTCAGCACCAAGCTCGACTAAAGAAGCTAGCAAAGCTTGCCCGACGCAACCTTCACCACCCGTCACTAAAATTATTTTCCCCGCAATTTCGGCTCGAATCAGATCTTCGTAGAGATGAATTCGGCGGGAAGCTGCTTCTGTAAATGGATTTTCTTTTAATCTGCCTTCGCTTTGATATATTCTAACTAAATCATTAGTTAGTTCGGTCAACTTAGCGAGCACTTCCAGCGAGCTTGGCACAGGTGTATTAGGAGGTACTAATCGCTGGATAGCACCAATAATTTGTCCTTTCTGTGCGTAAACCATATCTGTTTTTAATGTGTGATGTTGACCGATCGAAAAATTGACCAGAAAAATTTATTACCGATCGAACTGCCTCTAATGTGTTAGCAATGGTCAAATCTGGGTTATTCTACAGTTGCCATTGACGCAGCTCCGATCGAACATCGACCTAGTTGAGATTCGTCAATTTATGCCTACAATCCCTTCAGTTGAGGCTATCTAGGTTAGGGTAACATTTGGCAAAATTTGTTGGGTATTCAGTTTTTCCTATATAGAATGTAGAATACATTGATTTAGTAATGTTATTTGACAGCAAAATGTATCATTTTTTACTCGTTTGATTCAGTATAAATGCTGAATCATGTCAATTTTGTAAAAAAGGGTACGAAAATATCTTCCTGCTACCGGAATTAGCTGGTTAAAGGACTAAATAGTAATGTTAATAAGTATAACTATCGAATTAATAGTGTGGGAAAAATTTAATTAAGCCCAAGCAGATGGAGATCTAATAATAATTGCATTTATGTAACAATTAGCACATAAATTATCGGCTTAATTAGTGCCAGATTTGAAGATTTTAGTGATGCTCGGCAATCCATGTTTGGAGGATTGGATTGACTAATTCGGGAGCCTCATCTTGGGGACAATGACCAACATTTGGCAACTCGAAAAATTCTCGAACTGTAGATACAGTCATCAAGCTACGGCCTAAATCGATCGGTTCCCAAGGATCCGCAGCTCCCCAAATTGCGATCGCTGAACAACTTAATTTGGGTAATAAATCTTCGGGTAATGGCCCCCAAGAGTAACCTGTAAAGGTCAAGAATACATCTGCTGCGCCTGGATCTGCGGCTGGAGCCATTAAAATATCAATTAGTTCTTCAGTTACTGCTTCTGGTCGATGATAAGCTTGAAGCAGAATTTTACGCACGACACTACGTTGGGCAAGCTGCCGAAAAAACAATCCGCCGATCGCTTTTACACCCAATATTGATTGTAAAATTGGCGTTCCTGCCTGACGATACCAGGGTAGCTCGGCACGTTTGCGATCGTGCAATAGTCGCAACGAACAATTGAGCAAGGCGACACTCTTGACTAATTCTGGATGTGTCACTGCCGCCTGAAGTGCCACAATACAACCGATCGAATTACCTACCAATAATGTCGGACTTCCAATTACTTCTCGGCAAAAATCAGTAACTAATTCGCCCCAAGTCTCAAATGTATAATCAATTTCGTTTCCTGGGGTAGGTTTCGCCGAGCCGCCAAAGCCGATCAGATCGATCGCATAGCACCGACAACTAGTAGCAAGTACCGGAATATTTTTGCGCCAATGTCCAACCGACGCACCAAAGCCATGAATCAATAATACAGGTGCGCCACTCTCGCCCTGTTGTCGGTAATTAATTTTATAGCCGCGCCACATCCAGGTAGAATCGATGGTTGGAGTAGCAAGGGAATTCATAGGGATTTTGGATCTGGGATTGTCTAGGTGAGAATTGATTTAGTCTAACGGTTGCTGGAAAGCTGATGAAGGTTTGACGATCGCTTGATATTCTAACGCGATCGACATCATCCTCGCAGAGATTGGGTACAATTTATCGGAAAATTGGGTAAAAACCCCACACTTCAGGGCGGCTTTACAGGCGCAAACGCAGTTAAGGTGTATGCGCTGAGGATAGTGCTAGAATGTAAACACGATCTCTAGGCTCGATACTTACATCCTGAAATAGGCGGATTGAGAGCAAAATATGAGACGGCTAAAAGGCAATGGACGATCCAACCTGGAAGCAAAACAAGTATTCGCTTGTGTGTAAGAAATAGAAAGTCGCCATAGGGCATTGGGAGACTCAAAACGAGCGTGGAGATTGGGTAAGACTTGTTTACAAGCATCGATCTGTGAAGCGTTAAGGAATCCTCTCTCCTTTAGGAGGAGGTATGTCAACAAAGTGACCAAAACCCTACTCCTTCCCCACGTAACCATGCCCCCAACCGTTAGTTTAATCCGCGCCACCTCTTACAAAGCCGATGAGCTTAGGGCATCGGTAGAAGCCCTATTAGCCCCCTTAGGTGGAATGAGTGCCTTTGTCAAACCAGGCGATCGAGTCTTACTCAAGCCTAACCTATTAACGGCTGGTCGTCCCAGCAAAGAATGTATTACTCGGCCAGAATTAGTGAGATGTGTAGCCGAACTTGTCATCGCGGCTGGGGGAAAGCCTTTTTTCGGTGATAGCCCCGCTTTTGGGAGTGCGATGGGTGTTGCCAAAACCAATGGTTATTTGCCAATGATGGATGAATTAAACTTACCATTAGTCGAATTTCATGGCAAACGTTATGAAACAACTAGTGAAGAGTTTAACCATTTATTGCTTAGTAAAGAAGCGATGGAAGCTGATGTCATCATTAACTTACCCAAAGTCAAATCTCACATGCAGCTTACCATGACATTGGGAGTCAAAAATCTCTTTGGTTGTGTACCAGGCAAGATGAAAGCTTGGTGGCATATGGAAGCGGGCAAAAGTGCCGATCGATTTGGTGAAATGCTGGTAGAAACAGCCCGCGCAATTAACCCAAATTTGACCATTATCGACGGGATCGTCGCACATGAAGGAAATGGCCCAATGAATGGTGAACCTCGCGATTTGGGCGTGCTAGGTGCTGCTGTGGATGTATTTGCGCTAGATGTGGCGATGTTGGAAATTCTGAATGTGGAGGCGGATTTAGTCCCCACTGCGGCGGCGGCGAAAAGATTGGGATTAGCTCCTGAGTTGGAATCGATCGAGTTTCCTTTATTGCGCCCAGTGGATTTAGTTTGTACTGATTGGAAATTACCATCTGCTTTAGTGCCGATCGATTTTGCTCTACCACGAGTCATCAAATCTACATTCCGCCATCTTTATATCAGGTTTATCAAAGAACCAATGGGAGCTTATCAAGCTTCAGAAAAATAGGCGATTGTTGGTGTTGCTGAATTAAGAGATAGAATATGAGGTAGGGGCAATTCATGAATTGCCCCTGCCTCATATTCTGGCGATCGATTAGATTAATAACTGCGACAACTGCTTGAGATCGCAATCCATATTATTAAAGACGGGAATATCTGTAAACGCTGATAACTCCCGCAAAAATAGTGGAGAACTGGAACAAACTCCAGAAATAGCATCAGGAACTAGCCCAAATTCGTGCTTGAGAATATTCAAACCGCCGATCGCGCCGAAAGTATCATGAGCGGCAAATACCAGCCGATGAATGCGCGATCGCACCGCCTCTGACTTTAATAGTAGAGCTGTTTCCCGCTGCAAAATACCATCAGCAAATTCTACCGCCCAATAATTCTTAGAATTATTTGCATACTTGAGATCCAGATCGTTAAAAATCTTTAATAACTCTGGTTCCTCCAATAAATAAGTAGATGGAAATCCAAAATGAGTAAAATCATTAACGATGGAAGCACCCGCATCTTGCATATGCAAAATATCCTTGAGACTCGCTGTACCCGTGACCTTAGACGCACGAACATTATATCCCATCGTCGTCAAAGCCCAACAACAAGCCGTTGCACTAGTACTCTTGCCAGAGTTCATACTAGTACCAATAAATAAGATTAATTTAGCTCGCTCCTCTTTCTTTTGCCCTTGAATCGGATTGATGAGTGGATATTGACGGGTATTAAGTATTTTTCCATTAGCATCAGATACATAGCCCAAGATCTTCACCTGAGTAGGTTCGCTCACCGAAAAATTCTTGACTTGAACTTGCCCGACAATTCCAGAGCGAGCTAAAAGATCGACCTTCGTCGTCATCGTCGTTGGAATTATCCCTTCATAAAAATCTGGAGCATATCGATTACCAAATACAAAAATTGCTGTCGAGCCTTCATTGAGCCTGTGAATTCGACCTGATTTATTTTCTAATTCGGTATGTTGACCTAAACGGGTGATTTTACCATAGATAACGTCGCCTATCTCTGGCTGTTTGTCAACAAAACTATAGGATTTGATTTGTTTTCGATCGATCGTGTATGCAGCACTTGGAAGAATATACCATTCAGGAATCTTATTCATCTGATTCAATTGCTAGGTTGTTTAAATCGGGGGGGAATATTGCGTTCCGATCGCGGATAGCCTATCTATCTTCTCCTATATTTATAGATTAATGTTGTGATGTTTTATGCACATCTAGCAATTTCGATGGAAGGCGCGATCTTTCTGGCGAAGTTGTAAGTGCAAAGCGTAGATTAACGTAATAGTTTCTACCTAGTGATGTTGGGTTTTCTCCAAAGGAGACGCTACGCGTTAGCAACGCCTGCGACTCCCGCGCTTACGCGGGCTGCTTGCTACCCAACCTACGGATATGCTGATTCCAACAAACAAGCCCAACACTAGAGTGTTAGGCTTGTTTTGTGGTTTAATTTAGTCTTTGATAAATGAAGTTCAGAATTTCGTCAAAATTCCACCTTTCAGACAACAATCTTAATCTTTGACTGCACAGAAGCTCAGGTGATAAGGGAAATTTTTCCAGGGGTGAGTTTGGATTTCCTTAATTACAGTAGTTCCTTTCCAGGAAAGTTCAGGAATACTAACTTCAACGGGAGTTTTGTTAATTCTAGCTTTCTTGATCAGATTTTCGACACTTTTGGCATCTAGAGTGAGTAAGATTGACTTATCACCATCGTGTCCGTAGAGATTGACAGGGATATGTCCTTCACGACGGAGAGAATTAGGTTTGGTATTAGGAAGACGTTGCTTACATTCGACCGAGATTTCCATGATGTTTATGATTGGTAAATTGTTGATAAATTAGATATCTAACGAAGAGACTAGGGTCGCATTTTGCCGACTAATGAGATGACTCACTAGTCGGTAAAATCAAATCGGTTCAATTAGTTGAACCGACCCCGACAGGAGTACCATCAACAGATAATAACCCCCGTTTCGGGCCATGAATCGGGTCTTCAACGATGATTGTTTGGTCGCGACTCGGCCCTAATGAAACGATCGAAATGGGTACTTCCATCAGATCTGCCAAGAACTTGAGATACTCCAAAGCGGCGGGGGGCAGATCTTCGAGTAATCGACAGTCGGAAGTAGACTGCTTCCAGCCAGGTAAGGTGTGATAAATCGGCTTGCAAGCAGCAAACTGACGTGTTGAGCTAGGGAAATCTGTAGTCCGCTTGCCATCGAGTTCGTAGGCAACACAAACGCTGATTTCGTCCAAATCATCGAGCACATCTAGCTTGGTAATCGCCATACAATCCATCCCATTGACGCGGACGGCATATCTGCCGATGACCCCATCAAACCAGCCACAACGACGCTTCCGTCCGGTAGTGGTACCAAATTCAGCCCCACGATCGGATAGAATATCGCCGATGCCACCTTCTAGTTCGGTGGGGAATGGCCCCTCACCAACACGGGTAGTATAAGCTTTGGCAACACCGATCACTCGATCGATTGTAGTTGGGCCGACACCAGTACCGACGCAAGCACCGCCAGCAATTGGATTGGATGATGTGACATAGGGGTAGGTACCGCGATCGAGATCGAGCAATGTGCCCTGAGCACCTTCAAACAAGATATTACGACGATGACGAACTGCATCGTAAATTTTGATTGAGGTATCGATCACATGGGGGCGCAGCCTGTCAGCATAGCCCAAATACTCGTCAATTACCTGCTCTGCATTGAGCGGGGTTAAATTGTACAGCCTTACCAGGATGTCATTTTTGCGCTCGATCGTCCAGGTCATTTGTTCGCGGAATGTTTCCGCATCCATCAAATCCTGCATCCTAATCCCGATTCGATCTGCTTTATCGGCATAGGTAGGGCCGATTCCGCGCCCTGTCGTACCGATTTTATAGCTTCCCTTAATTTCTTCTGATGCCACATCAATCAGCCGATGGTACGGCATAGTGACGTGTGCAGCTTGGGAAATACGGAGGTTGTGGGTGGGGATATCGAGATCGATGAGTCGATCGAGTTCTTGAATCAAGACTTTGGGGTCGATGACTGTCCCACAGCCAATAATACATTCAGTTTCAGGATATAAAATCCCCGAAGGAATCAAGTGCAGTTTAAAGGTTTTGCCCTGCACGACTACAGTGTGACCAGCGTTTACACCCCCTTGGTAACGCACGACCACATCTGCCGACTTACTTAATAAGTCGGTGATTTTTCCTTTTCCTTCATCGCCCCACTGGGCACCAATTACGACTACGTTAGCCAAGGGTTAGTTCGATCTATCTGAATAAAGTTCACACAATCTACAATCCTACCATAAGAATGTTTGTTTTCTTTGGGTAGATCCTTTTTAATTTATTAGTAAATTTGAACTATTCGACGGCGAGGATCCAGGATCGAGGATGAGAGCCAATGTTTGCTTCAACTCGGCGGGAGTGGTGGTAGCGGTGCCGACTTGACGAATGACGATACTAGCGGCTAAATTTCCCAATACAGCAGCTTCCCAAAATGTCGCCCCAAGACATAGGCTCAGAGTTAACGCCGCCACTACGGTATCGCCAGCACCCGTTACGTCAAATACATCAGTGCGATTGAAAGCGGGAATATATTCCTCGATGCCACCTTTAGTAAATAGACTCATCCCATCTTCGCCGCGAGTAATCAGGATCTGCTCGGCTTGAGTAAGTGCTAATAAATCTCGACCAGCTTTGGTCACTAATCTGGGAGAATCGATCGCATAACCAACAGCTTGCTCGGCTTCTGGTAAATTGGGGGTAAATGTTTTGGCACCAAGATATCGATCGAGTCCAATCTGAGTATCCACGATACAGCAATGATGCTCGAGTGCGGCATCGATCGCGAGTTGACTCAATCCGCCATCTCCATAATCGGAGCACACCACTGCATCAGCACTAGCAATCTCTCTGCTGATATAATCGGCTAATTGATGCTGTAAAGCTAATGTTGGCAGCTCGTCAGATTTGCGATCGACCCTCACCACCTGTTGAGTTACAGATTGCCGTGAATGTCCGCTAATGCGGGTTTTTGTCACAGTGGGACGTTCTAGCTCAACAATGATACCTGTAGTGTCTATGCCTGCGCCTTGAAAAATTTTGGTTAACGCGACACCCTGAAGATCCTCACCCACCAATCCGACTACCTTCACCTGCGCGCCAAGTTTGGCGAAATTATATACCGCATTTGCCCCACCACCTGGAACTTGCCTGGTATATTCATGACGCAAGATTAAAACTGGTGCTTCTCTCGATACCCTTTCGACTCTACCGACGAGAAATTCATCTAAAGTCAGATCGCCAATTACTAATACTTTCGGCTGGTAAAATCGATCGATTAGTTCATTCAATCTGGATGCAGAGGTAGCCAATCTATCGAGAAAAGATGCACTCATTAAATAGGGGATAGGGGGTAGGGGATAGGGGATAGGGGGAAATCGTACCGAAAAAGATTGTATAGCAACCGCCAAGGCGGTTAGGACAAATGTAGATGCTTCCGCTCTGGCGGAGGCTACGCCAACAAACCATGCTTTGCGTTAGCTTTCCCAAGCTGACCCCTGACCCCTCACCCCTGACCCCTGCTATAAGTCAGCCGATCGAAAGACCTAAAACTTGCGGTCTAATTTTTGCATGTCTTGGGATCGAATTGCACTTTATAGGTGTACAAAAATTCCTTGTCTTGATTTTTTACTTCGCGATTGTCGTTGGCTGTGTTGGCCGCTTCTAATGCTCTAGCTAGGGCAATTTTACCCAATTTATCATTTTCTGGAGTATCTTTATCACCAAAAACAGCCTGTGTGCCTTTCAGCTCATCGCTACTAGCTTCACCACCTAATGCAGGATCTTTAGGAATGAATTTTCCAAACGCAATCATATATACGATAAAAGGTTTTTGGTCGCCTTTAGGACAAATTGTTCCAGTCGGATATGAGATAGTTAATGCTTTTGGTGGGCCACTGCGCTGTAAAATGCCTGGGTATAGTTTTTCATACTCTTGAAGTCGATCGCTCGCCCTTTGAGTATATTTTCCATAGAAGCCAGGTGCGGTTCCATTTCCATCAGTTGATGATGGTGTGGTTGGCTGAGGTGATGGTGATGGTTGCTGAGGTACAACAGTTGGTTTTGGGCTGGGATTTTGCCCAACTTTGACTGGCGCAGATGGTTCTACTCCTCGCTGGATGTCACCATCATAATCCCCGTCATAAGCTCCTGGAGTGGCTGGCGATGGTTTTGGCGATCTGGCTTGTCGGCTCGGCTGAGTTGGGGTTGGTGATGGTTTTTGGATAACTGGGGGTTTGATTGGAGTTGGGGTAGGTTCGGGAGTAGGTTTGAAACTAATATCGGGATCGAATTGTGGTGGTGCTGGTTGTGGTTGAGCTACGGCTTTTTGGTCTTTCTTTCCGGCTGGTGGAGCGATCGCGACGGGAGATTTGGGGACAACTTTGGGTGGTTTGGGTGCAGTAGCTTTGGGTGGTTGAGTGCCAAATTTGGGTGGGAGCGGAATAGTTGCGGGAGTTGGTGCAAAAATCGGTGGAGCTGTTGTGACAACTTGTGGCGGAGCTGATTCAAAGATTGGTGGAATTGGAGTACTAGGTTGATAGATTGGGGGTACAATCTGCTGGGGTGGATTTGGTACAGTAATGGCTTGGGGTGCTCGGGGAATCCGTTGGAGTTCGTCGGTGGTGAGTTCTACAACTTTCACTGTGCCAGGTTCAGGCTTTTTTATTTCTTTTGGAGATGGAGTGAGTAAAGCTAAATTAGCTCCCAAGATAGCATGTACTGCGATCGATCCGACTAGTCCGATGGTAGTTGGATCTAGTAAGATGTCTGAGAAGTTGTTGCGGGTGGAAGATTGAGACATATAACCGTAAACGGTGACTACTAGACATCAGGTGTAGCTAAAAAATCTCTACACTATAAACTCCTCGATCGCTATTTTAACCGCCACTGTTCCCCAAACCCACAATCGATCGATATTATTAGTTCGAGAACTTTACTCAAAACTCGATTTTGTTGTTATGCTCAGGTGAATTTGGCTGCGCTGATATAGCAGGGGTCAGGGGTCAGGGGTTGGGGGGGAACCCTAGACATAAAAACGCTGCAAGTAGAGCGCCTTTTCAAGAGAGGGGTCAGTTTGGGAAAGCTAACCTACTAATGGTTTGTTGGCGTAGCCTCCGCCAGAGCGGAAGCGTCTACATCAGTCCTAACCGCTCTGGTGGTTGCTATACAGTAGGAGGGCATAATATATAATACATTACCGAGGGGACGAAGGAGAAGATGATGCTCGACCTGCTTTGGCAGATCCCATGGCGGCGGATTTCCATCCCTACATGATTAAGATACCCAAATTCTGCTCGATCTGCCCCTGGAAGGCAAGAAAACTCGACCTTTGTCTCTTGTACATCCCGATGCCGATCGGCCATCTTCACGAGGATTTTGAGCGGATCGCCTGGGGAGTTCGGTGTGGCGATCGAGATAATCTTTGCGGTGGTGATAATCGGGTAAAAGGTGGTTTCGGGGTCAGTTCTAAAGTTTTGGTAATTCTGTCGGTAATATCGGAAATAGGTACTTAACAAAGATGGCGGTTAATGCTGCCAGTGCTGCTAGTGCGGTACCTCGGAAGATAAAACCCCAAAACCCTAATTTAGTTCGTTCGTCTAACTTATCGATCTTGCCCTCTAGCTTGGCTTCAACAGTGTTAATCTGCCCTCTCAAGTCAGAAAACCCCACTCTCATCTCTAGAGTCAGATCCGCGATCGCTTTGGTATTGGCGGCTATTAAATCTTTAATTTCTCTGATGTCTGTGTCGGTTGCTTGGGTCATAATATTAGTCAGTAGTTTGTTTACTATCGATCGCGCTGTTGCAAGCAGTCCATCGATTCTCCTAACGGAGACGCTATGCGAACGATTTAGCCCCTGGTCTTAATTGGCTGGGGGTTATTTCGATTCTAGTCGATCTAGTTCATCGAGTATTTCCAAACCTCTAACCGCCGATCCTCTAGCTGCTCTCGCTTTGAATCGATTATGGGTGTCAAACTCAACTAAAGCTACTGTAGTCAGCTCTTCAATCATTTTATTGACACTTACACCTTGACTCGCTGCTAAT
>JANMEL010000287.1:0-15663 GCA_031376885.1 Chamaesiphon sp. OTE_70b_metabat_96
TCCCCGACTTCTTGAAGAAGTCGGGGATCTGTAGTAATTCTAGGAAATCCAGTTTCTAAGATGTTGTGTGTGTGTATATAAATCTGTAGGGGTGGGTTTATGCTAGTCAATGTCAATTTTACTTCGATCTCAAACAAACCCACCCTCCCCACTAGAAGATCTCAAATGGGTTCTATCTGTACAGTTCGATATTTTGGATATTAAGGTATTTTGTATCGATCGACACATTTATTTTTAAATTTAGCGATCGATCTATCATCATTCTCGATAATTATCGATCGCTATTCCCAATTCAAATCTCAAAACATCTAGATCCGTATACTGATGTAAAAAAAATAACAAATGTGTAAATTTTATATCAATATGCTAGGATGGCATCAATTATTTTAATGCTCCAAAAGAAAATCCATACTCTGCAAAATAAGGATTATATATGACTGCCTCTGAGAACATTTCTACAGTATTACACTCGATCGATCTGTCCTTTGACGATACGCCCATTTCATTAGAAAATCGACCTGAAATTGTCCGCCAGTCAGAAGTTGGATTTGATGCAGAAAAATTGGTTCCAACTCAAACCTACGTTGAATGTGGGATTGAAAAATTAACAGCACTTTGTAATGCTGCTGGATTGAGTAATAAAATCGACCAGATTACCGAAATATTTCGTACCCTCACTTCATCATGGGGCGAAACGGTAGTCGGAGCAAATACCGGATGGGAATCGGATGTGTCCGACGATTGCTCACCGTTTGAGTTTTCGATCGCATTAGACCCCAACAAAGCAGAATTGCGGGTACTAGTAGAAGCTCAAGGTAGCGATCCAAATCTTCAGTCAAACTGGCAAGCAGGACTAGAATTAAACCAACAGTTAGCCGCAAAATATAACGTTAGTCTCGATCGATTCGAGCAAATCGCCGACCTTTATGCACCGACAAATTCAGAAGCCAAATTCTCGATTTGGCATTCGGCTTGTTTCTATCCTGACAAAGAACCAGCATTTAAACTCTATCTCAATCCCCAAGCTCGATCGAAGAGCAAAGCAGCGGCAATCGTCGAAGAATCCCTCGTGCGGCTGGGATTCGATCGAGCTTGGCTCACTCTAGCAGAGACAGCAGCACAACGCGGCCCCGACAAAGACGAATTTATCTACTTCTCCCTCGATCTCGCCGCTCATGCTCAGGCACGAGTCAAAGTCTACCTCCGTCACCATGACGCGACACCAGCAGAACTAGAATCAGCATTGAGTGCAGCACTTAACTATGTCCCTGGAGATGCGATCGAGTTTTGTCAAGCAATGGCACCAGATCAAACCTCATTCGCTCAAAAACCAGTCGGTACCTGTTTTTCTCTGATCCAAGGGGCTGATTCTGTTCCCTCATTTGGGACATTATATTTACCAATTTGCAACTATGCTTCAGACGATCGGGTTGTATGCGATAGACTCAATTCTTACTTAGCCCAACATAGTTTTCCTAGCTCTGTATATACTTCGACACTCGAATCCTTTGCGACACGTTCCTTAGATACAGGAATTGGAATGCAATCTTATACTTCATTTCGACGAGAACAGGATCAGATCCGAGTAGCGGTGTATTTAAATCCAGAAATAAATGCAGTTCAATCGTCAATGACGTACTCTTTACCTTCGGTTGAAGAAATGGTATGTAAGTACTACGCCGAAAATACGCTAGCTCATCACCCATTGGTGCAACGATTACAACGAGAGCCAGTTAATCCACAGCATATTTGGCTTCTATTCATGAATTTTCATGAAGTAATAAATCATTTTACCAGCCTCCTCGCCATTATCCTTGTACGGGTTGAAGATGAGCGAATTCGTTGTCTTATTGCCAAACAGTTAAATGAGGAATTGGGAAATGGACAGATTGAAGACAATCACAAACGAATGTTCGATCGATTAATCATCAATATCGAGCATTGGAGAATGGATTCTTTTACCGACGACATGTTGACCCCAGGCAAAGAATTTACTCAACGTTTGCATGAAATTTACTCAGGTTCAAATCCTTATGGCGGAGTTGGAGCAGCGATATTGATGGAAATTCAAGGTGAACAATTTGATGTATGTTTGGCGAATGAGTGCCGGAAGACAAACATAGATCTTTCCGCGATAGCTTGGTTGATACTTCATGAAGAAGTAGAAGTCAATCATGCCAATGAATTAGTGGTTGTTGCTCGAATTGCTGACGATTCACCAGAGGGCAGATTAGGAGCTATTGAAGGGGCACGTCAAGCACGTGTAGCATCATGGAGGTTGTTAGACGAGTTATATCGGCTTTGCTATGGTGGATCGCCAGCAACTGTCTAAGAAAGAACAGGGGTTTAAGCTGTCACTCATCTAGATTGCATTCTCCGGTGGTTTTCTCCTTGGGCAGAGGCTACGCCAACCGCTTCTGTGCAGGCAAACGCTATGCGAACGCTCAACCACCTGCTTTGAAGACATCCTCAGATCTTGCACCAATACATCAAAACTAGTAAAAGCAGAGATCTTAGGGTACCCACTACAGGTTGATTGTGTAGGGGTGCCCCTTGTGGGTACCCTGGATCTACGGTTAGCACTAGTATATTAAAACTGGTGCAAGATGTGAGCATCGCAATATGCAGTTTAAATGTCAGACACCCTACCTACAAATCTGTACTCGCCTTAGATTGTCACATTAAACTTCAACACATCCCTGTATAGAATTGAAAATTTAGATAAATAAATTCAAAATCTGTGGGCACCAGATCGAAATTAACCTCTTTCCTCTGGGCAGACTATAAGGTATGGAGTAAAACGGCTGGTAAATTTACGGTGAAATCCCTAAAAGCTGTCTATCACAGCATTTTGGGGATTCAAAGGTGTACCTTATTTACCAATTGTCTTCAATATAGTTGCACATTGAGGACTGGAAAATGAATAAGATCGTGTCCTTGTCAGGATATAGTGTTATCGAAGAAATCTTTACAGACAGTCAGACATCAATCTATCGCGGCATCCGAAATAGTGATGCACATCCAGTCACCATCGAGATCCTGCGCGATCGATCTCGTTGCTTTAATAAATCGCTCCAGCTCCAAAATCAATATACCATCGGTAAACTTTTTGATTTACCAAATATCGTCAAAACCCTCGCATTAGAAGTAGATCGTAATCAATATACGCTGATCCTAGAGGATTTTGGGGGTATTTCACTGGCAGACCGCCTACGTCAATTAGGATCTTTTGGCAAAAATTCCCAAACATTAACCACATTTCTGCACATAGCGATCCAAATTGCCGATGCACTAGACGGATTGTATTGTCGTCGAGTAATTCACAAAGACATCAAACCTGCCAATATTCTCATCAACCCCGAAACACAGCAAATCAAACTGACTAATTTCGGGATTGCGTCTTTATTACCAAGAGAAATTCAAGAAATCAAAGGTGCCGATATCATCGAAGGTACATTGGCGTACATTTCTCCAGAGCAAACCGGACGAATGAATCGGGGCATTGACTATCGTACTGATTTTTATGCTTTGGGAGTAACTTTTTACGAACTATTGACGGGACAATTGCCATTTGCTGCCAGCGATCCGATGGAATTAATCCATTCTCATCTTGCTAGATCGCCAGTTTCATCGCATCAAATCAAACCAGAGATTCCCCTGGCGATCTCACAGATTGTTTCCAAGTTGATGTCCAAGAATCCTCCAGATCGCTATCAAAGTGCCTTGGGATTGAAGTACGACCTCAATATTTGTCTAGCTCAGTTGAAACAGACAAATAAGATCGAGTTATTTACGTTGGGAGAGCGAGATTTTAGCGATCGTTTTCTCATTTCTGAGCAGTTTTATGGGCGAGAATTAGAAATTGTGACACTGATCGATGCCTTTGAACGAGTCAGCAATGGTAAAGGTGAAATTCTGGTGGTGGCAGGTAGTTCTGGCATCGGCAAGAGTGCGATCGTCCAAGAAATTCACAAGCCGATTGTCTCTAAATGCGGCTACTTTATCACAGGTAAGTATGACCAATTGCAGCGAAATATTCCATTTTCAGCATTTGTAGAAGCTTTCCGCGATTTGATTCGTCAATTGTTTTGCCAATTAGACGAACAAAAAAAGAACTGGAAAGTTCTGCTGCTGACTGCTCTTGGTGAAAATGGTCAGGTATTAATCGATCTAATTCCCGAACTAGAAATTATCATTGGGAAGCAACTTCCAGCTCCAGAGTTATCAAGTAGTGCCACAGAGCAACGATTTAATCTGCTAATCAAAAATTTTGTCCGCGTTTTCGCTACAGCAGCACACCCATTAGTCTTATTTTTAGACGATCTACAATGGGCAGATTTAGCATCTTTGAATTTATTGCAGTTATTGATGCAAGATGCGACATACTTGCTTATAATAGCAGCCTATCGAGATAATGAAGTCTCGTCAGTTCATCCATCAATTTCAACTCTAAATCAAATCCAAAAGACTGGAACGATAGTTAATACTATCACACTAAAATCTCTTAGCCGAGAGAATTTGAATCAATTAATCGCAGATACTTTGAATTGCGATCCGGTTCTAGCCGAACCATTGAGTGAATTGGTAAATCTCAAAACTAAAGGCAATCCTTTTTTTACCAACCAGTTTCTCAAAGCACTGCATCAAGATGGATTGATTAGTTTCCAGCCTTTGGGCAAGGATGGATCGATCGGGGGCTGGCGTTGTGATTTTACCAAAATTAAAGCCTTCGCTGTCACTGATGATGTGGTGGAGTTTATGGCGTTGCAATTGCAGAAGTTGCCAGCACAAACTCAAACTGCGATCGCCTTAGCCGCCGCTATCGGGGCACAATTCGATCTAAATACTTTGGCGATCGTTTTGGAGCGATCTACACAGGATACGGCAATGATATTGTGGGCAGCATTACAACAAAACTTACTATTACCAACGACAGAAATATACAAGTTTTTCCCCCAATCCTCCACAAAAGAAGCTACCCGATCTGATTCAGATCTTGGATTTAATCCAGTTTACCGTTTTCTACACGATCGGATTCAACAAGCTGCCTATTCACTGATTCCCGATCGTCAAAAACCAGCAACTCATCTAAAAATTGGGCAGTTGCTACGGCAAAATTTGTCAGATATTGGTAGATCGGAAAAACTATTTGATATTATCGGGCACTTAAATCTAGCCACAGAATTAATTACCGATCCAATCGCTCGAGCATCTTTGGCTAAATTGAATCTCACTGCTGGAACAAAAGCCAGAAATGCTACTGCTTATGGTTCGGCAAATAATTATTTACAAATAGGGATCGAACTCCTCCCAAATCAGTGTTGGGAAACCGAATATCAATTAATGCTGGATCTGCATATTGCGGCTGCCGAAGCTGCTTATCTGCATGGCAATTTGGATCGCATGGAACAGATGTCAGAGATAGTATTGAAATCTGCACAGACTATTTTGGATAAAGTTGACATCTACAGAATCCAAATTGCTGTAATGACAACTAATGGCAAGATGCTAGAAGCGATCGCCATTGGCAGAAATGCACTAGCTCAATTGGGGATCGAATTACCACTTGCACCTGATGAAACTGTAACGAGAAAAGCATTACAGACTTTTGAAAGTCAACTCGAAGGTCAAGAAATTGAAGATTTGTTAGATCTGCCAGTTATGAACGATCGACGAACAGAATTAGCTATGAAACTGTTTACAGATTTATCTGCGCCAATTTTTAGTGCCATGCCAGGTTTATGCCCCGTTGTTAGTACTAATATGGTTAGTTTATCACTCCAGTTTGGAAACACATCCGCATCGACTTTGGGATATATAAATTATGCTTTGGTGCTAAGTAACTTTTTTGGTGAGATTAACAGGGGTTATAGGTTTGGTAAGTTGGCTCTGAAATTAACAGATCGTTTTAATTCCCAAGAATTTAAGGCAAAGAGTTTATTTGTATTTGCTAATTGGATTCAGCATCGTAGCGAAGCGTTACATGCTTCGATTTCAAACTTGAAATACACATATATAAAGTTCATAGAAAATGGCGATTTTCCAAGTATCGGATATAGTATTAACAGCTACTTTGATTTTAATCTGCTATCTGGAGTAGAACTCAATCATTGGGAACAAGAAATATCAAATATTTTGAATCAAGAGAAGCAATATTCAGCTAAAAATTATCTAGCCGTTAAACAACAATTATTAAAAAGCTTGACTGAAAGTGGGAGTAAAGCCGATCTTCTCGTCGGCAGTGCCTATGATGAAACGGTAATGATTCCCAAGCATCTTCAAGATGGAGATCTTACTGCTCTCGCTTATGTTTATATTTATAAATTGATGCTGGCATATTTATTTAATAAGTATACTGCTGCATTAGAAAATATTTCCCAAGCCGATCGATATCTACTAGCCCTCTCAGGAATGATTCTGATTCCTGTATTCCATTTTTATGCTGTGCTGACTCACTTAGCACTCGCTACAGAGCAGTCAGTAGAGGAGAGAGTACTAACTTTCGCTCAAGTGGAGATTCATCAAGGGACGATCGATCTATGGGCAGAAAATGCACCCATGAACTATCTCCACAAGTGGCATTTAATCGAAGCAGAAAAGCAACGAGTATTAGGCAATAAAGTTGCTGCGATCGATCTTTATGACTTGGCTATTGCTGGAGCCAAAGAACATGAATTCATCCATGAAGAAGCTCTAGCAAATGAGCTAGCTATGAAGTTTTATCTAGATTGGGGTAAAGAAAATATAGCGAAAATTTATGCGATCGAAGCTTATCAATGTTACGATCTCTGGGGAGCTAAAGCCAAAACAACTCAGCTAATCGAACTCTATCCTCAACTGCTGGCTTCAGTTATTCAGGAAGATTTTATTGAGAGAAATGTCGATTCGATCGATAATAGCTTTAAAGATTTTGATTTGAATACTCTGATCGAAGCATCAAATACTATTTCTGATGAAGTAAGAATCGATCTATTTCTTGAAAAACTACTAAAACTGATAACGGTTAGTGCTGGAGTAGATAAGTGTGCTTTAATTCTCAAAGAAGAAGATGATTTTAATCTCATCGCTATACTCAGATTAGGGCAGCCGATCCAGTACTTCACACCACTCCCATTTGAATTGAGCGCAGATGTACCGATTAGTATTCTAAATAATGTCAAAACTAAGGGTACTAAGGTAATTTTAGACATTAATCAAAAGTGCGATCTGCTTAAAGAAGATCCTTATCTGTTAGAATATCAGCCTCAAAGTGCTTTGTGTATGCCGATTGTCTATCAATCTGAGTCGATCGGACTTATATATTTAGAAAATACATTTACGCCCGATCTATTTACAGACGATCGATTGAAGATGATCCAGGTTCTCATCGCCCAATCTGCGGTTTCGATCAAAAATACTCAGCTTTATACAGAGATGAGAAAATCACTTTCTAGTCTCCAAGTAGAATTTGAAGCTCGTACAAAGGGGCTTAAAGCTGCTGTAGAAATAGCCGAATCTGCTAATCGAAATAAGACGATATTTTTTACGAATATGAGTCATGAACTTCGTACGCCACTAAATGCAATTTTGGGGATGTCGGATGCGTTAAAAACAGAGGGAAATCTCACCTTTGAACAACAAACCCGCGTCGAGGCGATCGAGAGTAGTGGTGCTCATCTTCTAGAAACAATCAATGATATTCTCGATTTGGCAAAAGTTGAAGCTGGAAAACTAGAGTTGCATTGCACCCCAACTAATATCGATCGTCTTTGTAACTCTACTCTAGTATTTGTCAAACAGCAGGCTTTTCAAAAACAGATTAAAATAGAATTAGATATTCAACCAAATCTACCAGATATTATGGTAGATGAACGTCGCATTCGTCAAGTTTTGATTAATTTACTCAGCAATGCTGTCAAATTCACGCCAGTAAAAGGGCACATTCGGTTGGAAGTCAAACATATTGTTAAGAGCATCGATGCGCCGAGTTTACCCCCAGCCGAAAATACCGCTTGGATTGAATTTGCTGTCACTGATACCGGGATAGGCATCGCGCCAGCAAATATCGATCGATTATTTCAGCCTTTTTCCCAAATCGATAGTGCGGTGAGCCGTCAAGCCCAAGGTACAGGATTGGGGTTAAATCTAGTGCGGGAGATGGTAGAGATGCATGGAGGGCGAGTGAGTGTCACCAGCAAGATTGATGTGGGTAGTCGCTTTGCGATCGATTTACCATTAGGAAATGGATCCTTTGTAGTCCCATTAACCAAAGGTCCAAATCCCCATTGTGACACAATGATTGACTCTCAATCTTCCCCCTCATCCGCTGAAAATACAGCTATTCCAACAATTATCATCATTGAGGATAATATATCCTATGCTGAAACCATCTCTAACTATCTAAAAGCCAAAAGATACAATACTATTGTCGCCAAAAATGCTAAATTAGCGATCGATCTCACTAGATTGCATCACCCTGACTCGATCTTGATGAGTATGCCAATTTCAGATGGTTTGTCAGCGATCGAACAACTACGAAACGATCCCCAATTTGCCAATTTACCTATTATTATCCTCTCAGCATCAGATCTCAAAGACGATCTCAAATCCTGTTTAGCGGCTGGCGCGAGTAAATATCTCAACAAGCCGATTTCCCTCCAGTTACTAGCAGCCACAATTCAAAATCTATTAATTGAGAATTGAGAATTGCGGATGCATTTCGATAATTCGCTTAACCAATGATAATCCCAATCCTGTCCCCGCATATTGACGATCGAGACTGCTATCAATTTGGACGAAAGATTGAAACAGCTTACCCATATTTTCGGCAGCAATCCCGATTCCTGTATCAATCACAGAAAAGACGATTTTTGGTCTAGGGATGGGCAGTGAATTGAGATCTTCAGGCTCTCCATTGACGATGCGGACATCTAATGTAACGCTACCCCGCTCTGGAGTGAATTTGATTGCATTGCTGAGTAAATCGATCGAGACTTGACGAAAGCGGCGATCGTCTACTCGAATATTTAGCGGTCTGAGCTGTTCGGGTAATTGGATTTTTAATTGAATTTGCCGTTTGTAAGCAAGTTCTTTGATGAATAGAAGACTATTTTGGCATAGAGATTGAATCGAGACATCTGTCAATTTGAGGGTGAATTTGTTAGCATCGATCTTAGAAAAGTCGAGAATATCATATATCATTGATTAAAGCTAGTAAGTATTTACCACTCTTTTCGATCGTCACGATCGATTTTTGCTGCCGATCGTTAATCGAACCAAAGACTCCATCTTGCAAGCTTTCAGACATTCCCATCTATTCAAATCTTGAAATTGCTTCAGCGTTAATTCATCGATCGAATTGGGAATACTAGGTAATATACAAGTAAATAATCCAGATGAATAGCTATTCTATCCTAATTATTGATGATGAGCCTGATAACTTTGATGTGATTCAATCACTTCTACCTACTGACATTTATCAGTTGCATTATGCGATTAACGGCGAACAGGCAATCGGTTCGCTCGATAAATTCGACCCAGATGTGATCTTGTTAGATGTGATGATGCCTGGTTTGAGCGGATATGAAGTTTGTCAGCAGATTAAGGCGATATCTCAATGGCAATCGGTGCCGATTGTCATGGTTACAGCTTTATCGAGCAAAGAAGACTTGGCACGCTGTCTAGCTTCAGGTGCCGATGACTTTCTCACTAAGCCCGTTAATGGGATCGAACTACGCGCTAGGGTCAACTCTATGCTACGGATCAAGAAACAACACGATCGCCTTCAATCTTTTTCCAAACTTCAGCGACACAATATTCATTCCTTATCCAATAATTTGAATGAGATTCGGTTAGATTTAACTGGGGAATTTTCTCGTGAATTTGATTACCCTTTAGATATTATCTTGGAGACTACCGAACACGTCAATAGTAATCTAGATCGGCTAAGTCTTGCAGCTATTGGGCATATTTTGTCCCAAAATAATCGAGCTACGCTGCAATTGGATAAATTAATGAAGAAACTTTGGTTTTATTTACAGCTTATAGCTGAAAAGAAACCATCCCATTATGACGATCCCTCAATCCCTAAGTCGATTATTGAGCAAAACTTGATAAATAGATTTAAAGAATTGGGACAACCTAATAATCTAATTTGTGAAATTGAAGATGTAAAATTGGCTGTCAATATCAGTCATTTTGAGTGGATATCCAATGAATTAATAGAATATATACTTCCTAAAGCAAGTCCTAGTATTCGAGTTAGAGTCTTTGGTGAGGTTATTGATGATATGTTCCATTTTTCATTCTCAACTTATCAGGGAGATGGTTCGAGTTATTCGATCGTTGAAATGACAAAATCAGTTCAATTAAGCTCTTCAACCTATGAAGAGCGCGATCTACAACTAGGTCTTAAAATTGTCAAGAAACTTGTCAATAATTATGATGGTATATTTTTATTGTCTAGTGCTGACGAAGAGGATACAACAGTTTATCTGACTTTACCTTTGGTACCGCAGCCTTTACCGAAGATCGCATCCGATTTAACAACATCCACAATTTCTACTCATAATTAAGTTCTGACTTAGCCTGACTGACAAAAGCGTATTGGAAGACGATCTAAATTTAACTATTTATCATTCCATACATTTCGCCAGAAGAGATCGCCACTAGATTGAGCTTGAGGCTCCGCAAACGAGAAGTCAATTTTACTGTTAATATCTCGAATACTCCAACCAGTGAGATTTGCGAGATTACCCGCTTCTTTTTCTAAGCGGGGGCGTAATGCTTGACGATATTTTTTGCCAGCTTCACAGCTAGTATTTCCTTTAAATGGATGATTCATCACATAACGACCTTGAAAATTTTCTCGATTGCCAGTTTCTTGGAACATCAAATCTTCGGGAAATTTATCACGAGTATAACGGACATGTAAACGGGTGATAAATGTATCATTTGGAGATCCACCCCACCGTCGGCGAGAAGTTGCCGGATCGGGATTTTCGTCTAGCCAAAATACCCCAGCATCTTTTAGTTCTGTTTGTGACGGTGGTTCTGTCGAACAAGGATCGCAATTTGAGGTACTCCAAGCATATTCTAGAAAGGCAACTTTCTTTTGCTCTTTTTCATATACTTTCTGAAATGTTGCTTTATAAAATTCTCCAAATTCACTCTTGATATATTCGGGGATTTGTGCATCAGTCGGTACTTTGACAGTCCGATAATTGGTCAATTCTGCTCTTCCTTTGGGAGAAAGTACATACACCACCAAATCCTGCTCTCCACGAGCATTGATCGTACCCAATCTAATCGGCAACATGAATTTAGGCGATTGATAGGCAATCTGTAATGGACGCAATATTCCACCAGCTTTGTCCAATTCTTTTAGGTCGATTTTAGCAACAAAGAACTTTAGTTTTTGCTTGATATAAGGTCGCAATAGTTCGCTCGCACCTTTGGGAATATTATATCCATTTTGACGCAACCAAGTTTCTAATCCATTGGATTGTGTGGCACTGAGAATCACGATCTCATATTCATTAACTTTGAAGCTATCTTCAACTGTTACACCCAAATTCTCACTAGCTCTAGCTCTAGGCATTGCTCGAGTGGGCATTGGGGCTGCATTCACCTGCATATCACTCTCAAATTGAGGGCGAACTTCGCAGGGATCTGGGTCGAAATATTCTACCAGACGGGGTTGACTAAAACTATCTAATTTATCGATCGTTTGACGCTTGCCTACATGTACTTGTTCTCGTTTAATTGCTACGGGTACAGGTACAACCATGGCAAAGTTCTTGACATCGCCTTGGAAGTCATTTGCCATCGTTAAAATTGTTCGATCTCCATTTCGAGCGATGACTACTTGAGAGGCTTTATTAAATAATTTGGCATCTGCACCACCAACATAGAAACCGCAAAAAGCGATCGCTTGCGTAGCACTAGCCAAAACGAGAAGACAAGCAAGACAGAGACTGATAATAATTCGAGGTAATGTTAACATCATATTAAGTGATGAAAGAATAGCAGAAGTGGGGTAAAAAGACTACGCAGCAACTCAAATAACTTGTGTATATGCGGTAGCCTTGCCAGGGGGAGTTGGGGAGGTTCCATCAAAACTAAAATCTTGCAGATCTTCTGGTGATTTTACACCCCAATTGAATCGAGGGGCAAGCCATAGTTTGTCGAGGAGGATTGTCATGGGTGATATGGCAAATAGAGCAACAAATATAGCTTCATTGATATAAAAATAGTTGCGGAGAATGAAAGCCAAACTCGCAATACTTATCGCCCAAATCACTCGAATCGATCGGGCATTGGGAATCGATCGCGGATCTGTAATCATAAATAGGGCAAACAACAATAGAGAACCACTCATTAATTTATGAGTATACACATCCCAGGTTAACCCCAACCACAAATTTCTAGCGGCTTCTAAACCAGCATATGCAATCAGAAAAGCCATGCTCGTATCCCATCTGCCCACTCGCCCTAATACAATTCCTCCCGTACCGATAAATAAGGCCAAATACCACCAATCAGCACCCCATTGTCCAGGTGAAACCCAAGCATCAGGAGTAAATAATAAAACCATAATAATCCCAAAGTTAGCAGGATTGAACCAATGTTTACCATTATTATTGAAAATGAACTTACTCAGGATCGCCAAACTAGCAGCTAAGACCATCGTACTGAGTCGATCGGCACGTAATAGTAGTGATAAGCCTAAACTAGTAATCAATGCGCTTTTGAGTGATAAGTAGGGATTTTGAGCTGGTTTCCAAATCCTAGATGCTAATAGCTGAGTCACACAGCAAGTACCGATCGAGATGCCAATTAGTTTTGGATCGATCGACCAATCTCTCGTGACAACTCCCAAGCCCAAAAAGGTAGCGAGAAATAAAATTTGATAATCTCGCGGATCGGTAAATATCGATCGCGATTTAATTAGTTTGCTAATGCGATCGACAATCCTACTTAGAAAATTAAGTTCCATATACATCCGCTGATTACTTTTTCTGGACACATTATCAAAAAAGTTAGTTCCCGATCGAGACAGATCCAGGGGACTAGACTAAGCTATGATAGATCGCGAATAGGGAGAAGGTTCCTGATGGAGCCTCTCGCGCGGAGCATCGCCAACATCTACAACACGATTAGTCTAATTTTATGGAAGACTTGGCACCGAAACATGCAAATGGGAATAACTTCGATTTTTCCCATGCGCCTCGATTGAAACGAATGCGACAGTTGAGTCGAGTGCTCGACAGCGCAATTGTCATCCCAGGTACAAAACAACGGATGGGGCTAGATCCCATTATCGGTTTGATTCCTGGTGGTGGCGATACCATCAGTGCTGCCTTGTCTGCATATATAATTATCGAAGCCGCATTGATGGGCTTACCTCGTGCTGCATTAGTGCGGATGGTAGTCAATCTAGTGCTCGATACCGTCGTCGGTGCCATCCCCATTCTCGGAGACATATTCGATGTGTTTTCCAAAGCCAATTTGCGAAATATGCAGATTGTCGAAAATTATGCCAAAGCACCCAAACCGAGTGCGAAAGCGGATAATTTATTTATTGCTCTACTGATTGGCGGACTAGTGGCGATCGTCTTCCTCGCCGCAAGTATGACATTATGGCTATTTAGCCTAATTGTCAACGCACTCTAAACAATCCTCAATTTCCCCTCGCCGATCGCTCAATTGCCCATCCTTATACTCAGCGATCGTCGCCCAAGTGTCCACCCCTCACAACCCCCGTTAATCGATCGATATGGTAGAAGAATCTCCCACCGCCACACCAGCCGCGCCCGAAAAAACCGTTCCCCCCAAAAAAGAAAAGCCCCCCGCCGTCGAAGATAAACCCTTTGCCGACTTCATCCAACAAGACTACATTTTGGCCCTCCAAAAAGGTCTGAGCGAACAAGGATTGAGTGATATCAACATCACCCTAGAGCAGGCTAAAATCGCCGTCAAAGGCTTTGAAACATCCCCAGAGTGCAATCAAGTCATCGGTCGTTGGAACGGCGGCGAGCGTCAATTTAACATCTACTTCTTCGATGAAAGTATTCAAGGTCAACGGGGGATCTCCGTCGTCGATCGCGGCACAAAACCGAGTACGATCGAATCATTCCTGATCGACGAGCGCAAAATCACCCTAGATCTACTCGTATTCGGGCTAATTCGCCGTCTCAATAGTCAAAAGTGGCTGGGAATTAGAAACTAGGCACATATACTCACCGATCTTCGTAACTCTTAACAAAAATCCGCTGCGGAGGCCGTCTAGAGTTGCTAGACTGCGTAAAAGGCGATGTTTTCGATCGCAGAGGCTGAGTCAACGCCAAATTTAGGGACTTTCCGATCGCAAGACGATCGGTTAGATTGTTCAAAGACATCGCAATTATGCGATCGAAATTAATATAGCGAAAATTATTATGGTAGATTCCCTTAAAAAACCAGTATCATTTGATGAACTAAGACCAGGTGTAAAAAGACCTGCAAAAGAAACCCTTCTCACACCTCGGTTTTACACCACCGACTTTGAAGAGATGGCAAAAATGGATCTCTCCATCAACGAAGATGAATTAAGTGCGATTATCGAAGAAATGCGAGTTGATTACAATCGCAACCACTTCGTTAGAGATGAGAGATTCGATCGATCTTGGGATGATATTCCAGCGGAAACCCGTCAGATATTCATCGAATTTCTAGAAAGCTCTTGCACTTCCGAATTTTCTGGATTCCTGCTCTACAAAGAACTCAGCCGCAAACTCAAACACAAAAATCCGCTCCTCGCTGAAGGCTTTAGCCTCCTCTCACGAGATGAAGCGCGTCATGCTGGCTTTCTAAATAAAGCAATGTCCGATTTTGGACTCTCCCTAGATTTGGGTTTCCTCACTCAAAATCACAAATATACTTTCTTCAAACCCAAATTCATCTTCTACGCAACCTACCTATCCGAAAAGATTGGTTACTGGCGATATATCAAAATTTTCCGGCACTTAGAAGCAAATCCCGAACATCGCATTTACCCGATCTTCCATTTATTTGATAACTGGTGCCAAGACGAGAATCGTCACGGTGATTTCTTTGATGCAGTCATGCGCGCACAACCCCAGTTTCTAAATGACTGGAAAGCAAAACTTTGGTGTCGATTCTTCTTATTAGCTGTATTTGCAACAATGTATCTTCGCGATAGACAGAGCAAATTCTATGGGATTTTGGGAATGAATAGCCGCGACTTCGATGTAGAAGTAATCCAAGAAACAAATAAGACTGCGGGGCGAGTATTTCCGATCGTTTTAGATGTAGATCATCCAAAGTTCTTCCCCGTTTTAGACAAGTGCGCCGCAGACTATCTAAAATTAGTCGCCTCAGCAGAATCCACAACACCTAAGTTGTTACAGAAGATTCAAAATCTACCGATTATCGTATCATTAGGCTTGAAACTACTTCGCCTATATCTGCTCAAACCGATCGATATGACTGGGCAAGCAAGTGTAATTCACTAGCAATAAATCTCCGATGAGTTGTCGGTAGAGTACTTCAGATCCCCGACTTCACCCAAGAAGTCGGGGATCTAGCCCGTAAATCTATCCCCGATCCCCTATCCCCTATCCCCTATCCCCTATCCCCTATCCCCTATCCCCTATCCCCTATCCAAATTAGTTGAATGTAATT
>JANMEL010000299.1:0-2636 GCA_031376885.1 Chamaesiphon sp. OTE_70b_metabat_96
GGGGTGGGGGGGGTGGGTTTAGAATTTGGGCGATCTTAATTATAAGGGTTGAATAGGCTTAATGTTGGGCCACCCAACCACCCTCCCACCCCCTCACCCTCCCACCCCCTTACCCCTATATATTTTTGACAAATTTGGGAATCCTAGAAGAGGTAATCTTCAGATGCAATGGAATCGGTAGATGAGTCGAATATCGGTAGGTGATGCCTTATCGCAGAGTGGAGTATTACCAGCAACTCCATATCAAGGAAAAGATCTCGCGCGTTTGTTAGAATCATTTCACCAGCAACAGGTGAATGGGATATTAGAACTAGAAGTAGAAATCCAATCTCATCGATCTTGGCAGCGAGTGTTGGGGTGGTGCAGGGGTGAGATTGTCTATGGTGGCGATAAGTTACTAGATCGCGGCGAAATAATTCGCAAATTGGTGCAAAAATTCAAGCCAGAATATAGTCAGTCGATCGACAATTGGCTGACACAACAATTGGTACATCCCTATCCAACTAGGGATCTGTTGGCTGTCTTGGTTCAAAGGCAGGTACTGACTTGGGAACAAATCGAAAGTTGGATGCAGGGGCAGGTAGTGTGTGTGCTTGAGCAGGCAATTGCATTTCCAGGGAAATATCGCTTCACCGCCAATTTAGAGCGGGATCTTTACTATGGGGATGGGGAGCAGGGATTAAACTGGAATCAGTTGATGTTGGCTGTGAATACGCGCCAGCAATATTGGAGCAAAATTAGTAATTTGATTCCGAATATTGCCGCGATACCGCTTGCGCCTACTTCAGCGATGTTGGCGAAAATTACGGAAGTAGCGATCGCTCAACACTCACAAAAATGGTTTGATGGCCAAAAAACGATCGTGGAGATTGCCATCGCACTCGATCGAGATCCCCTCCAGGTTGCCCGCTCCTACGCGCAATGGGTGCAAATGGGGTGGATGCAGTGCCAGCGCACTATCGATGACTCCTTGGACACTCTGACCCCTCCAGAATTGCCGATCGTCTTATCGGTGGATGATAGTCCGATCGTTCAGACGCGGATCAAGCGAGCATTGAGCGAACATTGCGAAGTACTGTTGGCAAATGATGCGATGAGTGCTTTACATTTACTGGCACGACAACCTGTAGATTTATTGCTGTTGGATGTGACGATGCCAGGGATTGATGGGATCGAGTTGTGTCAGACATTGCGGCGGATGAGTAAGTTTGCCCAATTGCCGATCGTCATGCTCACAGCCAAGGATAAGAGTTATGACAGGGCACTCGCTGAGATGGTGGGAGCTACTGAATATCTAACAAAACCTCTGGATGACGAAAAATTGGTGGCGATTGTCAATCAATACGCTAAGGGTGGGCATATTTAATGATAAGTCAACTAGTTATAGTCCTAACTCATAAAAGTCATGTCAGATGAGCAATATCTGATTTTTAGTTTGCATGGTTCTTTGTACGGAATCGATGCAGCTTCGGTACGAGAAATTTCTTGGTTGCCGGAATTACATTCACTGGCTACTGCTCCGGTGGATATTTTGGGGATGTTTAATTGGCGATCGCATTTGTTGCCAGTTATGCACTTGGATCTACGGTTTGGCAAGCAATTTTTGGGTTGTAATCTGACAGATCGGACGATCGTGGTGGAGTGGCAGGGTATATATGTGGGTATTGTTGCCCATGATGTTTATGATGTGGAATCTTTGCGGATCGAACCGATCGATCTGGATCTGATTCAAGGTCGGCAATTGTCGGTGGATAAAGCTTTTATCACGGGAATTGCTCAATTAAATCAGCGTCCAGTAATTTGTCTCGATCTGGATAGGTTGATTCGTGAGCCAGATGAACTTGTCTCGCTCAAGGCTGGAGATTTGCCAGCTTTGGGATCGGCAGGAATGGATTTTTATTCTCGCTGTTGTCCTCACTTGAGTATAGCTGAGATGGAAATTTTCACTCGTCGTGCGGCAGCATTGAAGGTATCTATTACTGAATCTCAGATCGATACGGATGAGGGAATTTTGGTCGTCCAAATCGGTACTGAATATATGGGGATCCCGTTGGAATTGGTTGTGGATGTAGATACACTCGATCGCTTTCCAATTTCTTCAGTACCAGTATCGCCAAATTATATTATCGGTCAGATCAATTGGCGGGGTTCTATTTTGCCAATATTAGAAGTGGGTAATATATTTCAGATCCAGATCTTGCCCCGTCAGGAATTTGTGGTTGTGGAAGTCGATTCGCCAGAGGCGACGCTACGCGAACGGATTAAGATCGGTATTGCTGTTGACAAAATTTTTGATGTATCCTATTTGGCAAATACTCAAGTTGAAGAATTGCCAATTGCGATGTCAGACCGATTTCGGACTTATGTACGTGGAGTGACAAGGCATGAAGACAGCATGATGTATCTACTCAGGCTGAAAGAATTGATCGGCAAGGAATTTTTGATGGCTACTGTCTAGAAAATCAGATTGTCAACTATTTTCAGTCGATCGCAGATCCGAAATTACCTGACGCATATCTATAGGGATCCTAAATGATTTTCAAGATTTTTTAACCGCAGAGACGCAGAGGGCGCAGAGATAGGAAAATAAAGATCTAGATTCTCATTTAGGATCGCTATATCTACCATGCAACCTA
>JANMEL010000308.1:0-4058 GCA_031376885.1 Chamaesiphon sp. OTE_70b_metabat_96
AAAGATGATTTAGATCCCACATTCCGCACTTCAAAATAGTCAGCGGCTAAAACCGCTGCTAATGTTGCAAAACCCGCCTGTCTTGAAAAGGTGCTTCACTTGCGGCGTTTTTATGTCTAGGGTTCCCCCCGAATAAAAAAACGACAAGACAGGGCAAAGCCCAAGAGCGCACTTTTAGCTACGCGGGTTAGAGATATCAGACTTTGTATCACTAGCAGCGGTTGTAACCGCTGATTTGGGTGAAGTGCGGAATGTGATTTAGATCCATCAAAATAGGTGTGAGAGCATCAACCGACTATTCCCGATCTGTGCTGTTGATTCGGAGTTTAAGTAACTAGAAAAAACTACTCCTCATTCTGCAAAATTTCAACTACGTTGAGAAATTATTGACCAAAATGCGATCTTTGACCCATTAGTGGGGAACAGTATAGTAGTTGTTCTCAATGCTTCCCAGCACCACCTAGTAGTCACAGCTTATCAAAGAGACCGCCGTATGAGTTTTAATTTTGCATACTTATCTGGAGGTAGATTGTACCTCAAATTGGGGAGCGCAAATGTCCTAGCAGTCGCCAGTGAATTCGGACAAGCTGCACGAGAGCGAGTATTGCAGATGGAGCGACGGAATGGCTGGAAGCAAAAGAATGTCATCGGCAGTTTTATGTCAGCCGGATTGTCAGGAGAGGTTCAGCAGGGAGATCGACAGGTTTTGCCAATTGTGATGCGCGGTGTATGTCCGACTAGCGAAGATGGACTGCTGTATACTCTCGAAGCTGGAGAAATTGGCGGGATATTTACTCTCGGTTTACCCAAAGAAAGTTTAGCAGAGCAGGACCTGTCTAACCAACCCGCTCAAGAAAAAAGACTGTTTCACAGTGCCGATTTTAGAGTCGAACAGGTGGATTTTCACGCCGAACATCAATTAATTGCCTGTGCTGTAGTTCGCAAAGATGGAACGGCGAACATCGCAACTATGCCTGTCGATGCCGTACATCTGGGGGAAGTAACTGAAGGTGATGCGATCGATCTGGCTCCCAAGTGGATTCCTGGCTCTCGTAAGGCGATCGTTTTTCAGTCGGCTGGAGTCAGTCGAGATGGCGCAGGTTATGTGGTCGAACATCGACATTCGACCATCGAACAGTTAGACTTTGACAACCATGAGGTGATTACCCTCGTCAGCGACCCCCAGTATGACCTCCTAGCCCCCCAAATGACTCTCGATGGCAGTTTATACTATATTCGCCGTCCGTACCTGCCCTTGCGCCAGCGGGTGCGATTCTGGCACAGGCTCAAGGAAATTTTATTCATGCCTTTACAGTTGCTGATTGCTATATTTGAGTGGCTGAACTTTTTTACTCGTCGGTATACAGGCAAATTTTTACTCATGGCACATCAACCGCCTCAGCGAGGATTAGGCAAAATGTTATTCTTGGGTAGATTGGTTGATGTGGGTGCAGAAGTAGAGCGCAATTGTCGGTTTGGCGATGCTGATACTCCCGCACTGATTCCGCGATCGTGGGAATTAGTCGCTCAACATCCTCATCAAGAGCCAGCCGTAATTGCGGCTGGGGTGCTAGCTTTTGATGTTGGGGTGGATGGCTCGATCGTCTATAGCAATGGTAGTGCGGTGTATGGGGTTCACCCTGGGGGTGTTGCTCAACGCTTGGTTGTGGCTGGGGAAGCTTCTAGTGTCGATCGTCAAGCGATCGAACAAGTAGTCATCCTCGATCGCAATTCTCATCACCTCAACTGAATTATTGCAATAAGTAACAAATTCGCTCCTGGTGCAAACCGATCGTCGATTCCGATCGCCCTCGCATATAATCGATCGGTGTAGGTATTCGATCGAGCCACATTTACCCAAGAAAATCGCCTTTGGTAGGGAGACTAGTTCGGTGTATTTTGGCAAAATTAGTTCGGTCTCTGGATGGTTCCACGATAGGATCCTTCAACCGCAACTGATAAAATCGACAATAGCGTCTGTGCTTTAAACACTTCGCAGCACATCTTCGATAGACCCGTCCATCTTGAAAACAAGAATTAATAAACTATGAGCGATACACCAGAATCTACTCCAGTCGTCGAAACTAGTCCAGTTGTCGAAACTACCACTATTGATATTCCCGCCAATCCCCTGGGGATGAATATGGGAAATGCTTCTTTGAGCAAAGCTGCTCCCGATCTGTCTTTACCAGACTCAGTGAAACAAGTTTTTGACATTCTTGGCGAATTACCCGCCTACGTGACGCAGATTTATAGTAGTAACAGAACTGTCGTCAACAATCTCGCCCTCGTTGTGGGTGTGATTGTTGGTGCGAAGCTGACGCTTGCCATTCTTTCGGCTGTTAATGAAATTCCCCTACTCGCACCTGCTTTTGAATTGGTAGGTCTTGGATATACTGGCTACTTTGTGTACCGTTATCTCCTCCAAGCTTCCACTCGCAAAGAATTAACCGAAGGTTTTGACGATCTAAAATCAGAAGTATTCGGTCAAAAAAAGAAAGACGCTTAGATCCAAACGTCCCATAGATGTTCGCCATTTGCCACCTACGATCGCTAGGTGGTTTTTTACGCTCACTTAGCCGCAATCCATAAGCCCAAAAGAATCATCACCGTCAAGATCGACGCGATCGAGATAAAATTATTATCCTCGATCTCGACTTCGCTCAGATCGACTGGCGCGTATCGCTCTTCCAGGGATTTTTCCTTCGATCGCGGCAATCCTTTCGACTGCCCATTGACAGCAAAATTGCCCTTAGAGGGTTCCAAATCAGTCAAATCGGGAATTTTGGTCAACCATTCATCCCGCCGAACTAATGCGGGAGCCTGCATAATGTACAGCAGCCTTTTGCTAGCTTGACGAGTCTCCAAATTTGGATGGCTCAATAATTTCTGACATAGAGCGGTGGCTTCCGAAATTTGTCCGGCTGCTTCCAACGCCGTCACCAACCAAACCTGCACCTCGCCACCAATGGGCGTATTTGGTTGAACTTGATCCACAGCAGCCAAAAAATAACTCACCGCCAAACGATATTCGCCACGCTCGAAGGCAGATTTTCCAGCTCGATCGTCAGTCTCGAAAGTCATCTTCAAAAAAAGGATATAATTGACTACTGATAAGAAGAAGAAACAATCATCGAACCAGTACCAGTATCGGTGAAAATTTCGAGCAATAGGGAATGGGGTTGTCTGCCATCGATGATATGAGCAGATTTTACCCCCTGAGCCAGACTGCGAACACAACAGCTAAGTTTGGGAATCATCCCCCCACTGACGACACCATCTTCAATCAATGCTCGCGCACCTTGGATATCCACTTGACGAATGAGACTGCTGGGATCTTTGAAATCCCGCAATAATCCAGGTGTATCTGTGAGTAAAATTAACTTCTCAGCTCCCAGTGCTGCGGCGATTTCTCCGGCTACCGTATCAGCATTAATATTATATGCCTGTCCGGTTTCATCAGCCGCAACGCTAGATACCACAGGAATATAACCACTTTTGACCAGAGTATCCAGAATATTGACATTCACACTGCTAACTTCACCAACAAAGCCAATGCCTTCCTGTCCATTCGGACGTGCCACGATTAGACTACCATCCTTGCCACACAAACCAACCGCCGAACCACCCGCTCGATCGATCAGCGAGACAATTTCCTTATTTACTCTACCAACTAAAACCATTTCCACCACATCCATTGTGGCAGCATCTGTGACTCTCAAACCATCTTTAAATTGAGGCTCGATGCCGATTTT
This sequence comes from Chamaesiphon sp. OTE_70b_metabat_96, assembly GCA_031376885.1. Taxonomy (GTDB): domain Bacteria; phylum Cyanobacteriota; class Cyanobacteriia; order Cyanobacteriales; family Chamaesiphonaceae; genus Chamaesiphon. Next base: position 3,756 of record JANMEL010000308.1, read on the forward strand.
TTCTAGCCAGCTATTGATTTCTGGCCCCCCTCCATGTACCAATACCGGACGAATCCCCACACAAGACATAAATACCAAATCGCGAATCACGTCTTCCTTGAGGGCACTATCTTTCATCGCTGCCCCACCATATTTGACCACGACGGTGCGTCCGGCAAATTTTTGGATATAAGGTAAAGCTTCGCTCAATACCCGTACGCGAGTGGCATCTTCGTTGGAGTGAATCATGGGGGAGGGGTGAGGGGGTAGGGGATAGGGGATAGGGGATAGGGGATAGGGGGGGAGGGGGAGATGGGGAGATGG
>JANMEL010000053.1:0-15580 GCA_031376885.1 Chamaesiphon sp. OTE_70b_metabat_96
CAACGCAATTTCTATGTGTGACCCCACCATGCCCCTCGAAACCTGGTTCCCGCTGGCAATTTATTATGATGACTTGGTAGATGCACCGAAATATCAACAAGAATTATTTGATGCGGTACTTCAACTAGAGCGGGATGGAGCCGAACGACGTGCCTATCCAGAATTGGCTTGGACGGGCGATTTGCATGGTGTAGAGCAAATCCATAGCGATCCACGATTTGCGTGGATTGTGGAGCAGGTAGAGAGCCATGCAGGGATATATCTACAACAGTTGGGAGTAGATATAACGAAGGTTCAGCTTTATATTCAACGAGGATGGCCGATTGTTACTCGCCCTCAACAAGAGGTAGGTACTCATTGTCACAATACGGCGCATATTAGTGCAGTTTATTATATTACGGTGCCAGAATCGATCGATGAAGATCCAGGTAGTCTAGTCTTTTTTGACGATGCGCGAGTAAATGAAGTTAGCCCTGGTTTGGGTAGTGAAAATACCAATATCGTCGATTCCGAGAACTATCTCAATCAGCTCGAAATTGGTTATGTACCCGTCGAGGGGAGATTGATGATGTTTCCCGCCAAACAACGTCATGGGGTAACGATGAATGAAACGGTAGATATTCGAGTATCTCTATCGTTTGATATCATTCTTACCGCTGGGGATAATGCGGCGGGTACCTATGAATTTTTGGCACCACCTCCGAGTCAGTGGCGACGGTTTCGGTGAATTAATTAATTCGGAGCTGCTCTGGCTAGTCTCCTTTCTGGCTGGCTAATTCCTTCCCGTCTAACCGCTGCCCCATCCTTTTACTGTGTTCGTCAAACTTGGTATCGAAGGGTGAAACTTACGCATTGACAAAGCGTTGGCGTAGCCTCCGCTTTTTATCCTTCTTAGATACACTCTTAATCGCTACAACTAAGATGACGAGTTAGTTGTAGTGATTAAGGGTGTGATAATATAAATTATAGGATACTTAGATGCTATTTAAACTCACAGAACTCTACATCAACTGGGCAATCTTTTTGAGTAAATTTGGTACCTTTGATATAGAGATATTTTAACTCGGATAAGTTAGCTAAAGGCTTTAGATCGCTAATTTGATTATTATTAAGACTAAGTATAGTTAGACCAGTTAAGTTAGACAAAGGCTTTAGATCGCTAATTTGATTATTATCAAGCTTTAGAACAACTAGAGAGGTTAAACCAGATAAAGGCTTTAGATTGCTAATTTTGTTTCCGGTGAGATTTGTATCATGCAATTTATGTGAATTAGACAAAGGTCTTAAATCACTAATTCGATTGTTTTCAAGATCGACGCTACTTAAATTAATTATGCTAGGCAAAGGTCTTAAATCACTGATCTTATTATCATTCAAACTAAGTGTGACTAAATTACTTAAACTAGTTAGAGGTTTTATATTAAAAATATTATTTTCAGCAAGGGAAAGGAAAATTAAATTGGTCAGATTAGATAAAGGCCTCAGATCGCTAATTTTATTTCCAGTAAGATATAGCTCACGTAAATTAGTAAATTCAGCTAAAGGCTTTAGATCGCTAATCTTGAGATATTCAAGATTAAGTCTTCTAATATTTTTTAGAAGATAATTAGCTTCTTTGCAATTATTAGTGCCTTGTGACTTTAACAATACATCGACTGTATGCCTAGTAGTTACGGAAATATATCTCTTCTGTTGACACCATTTAGTAAAGCTTTTAGTCTTAGGCTGATGAGCAAGTAGTTGAGTTGGAAATAATTGAGATAAAAATATTAATACAGTAGTGAATGTTGAAAAAAATCTCATGATTTGATAATTATATTATATGAATCAACTCAGAATTTAGAAAATATAACACTCAATAAGATTATACTTTTCAAGTGTTATATTTTGATTTTTTAGGCTATCCCATATTTGTGTGGTCTGTCCCGATCTTTATAAGCTTTTAAGATTGACCAAAACTAGACTGCATTTTTTTAGATTAAAATTTTATCTTGTTACATGCTATCTCCAATTCATCATATATTAATACATTTTTAATACGGCTCGAAAAGCTACCAGCGTAAGGATCTACATACTGACCTCTATTTTCAGTATCTGCATACGGACTGTTATCTTTAACCCGTTCAAATGCTTTTTTATTCCAATTAATATCACTATCTTTTACGGGCTTAATTTTACCATCTCTATTTAGAATTAAATATCCTTCTAGACCAAAATTATAGCCATCTCGCTCTAATATTTGTTGGATGTATGGAATATTATCCTCCTTTCTGCTCTCATAAAAAAACTTCATTTTCGTTAATTCTCCAAATGCTTTACGGTTTTGAGGAACTATTCTATTCATTGCTTTTATTAAGACAGATGGATCTGTCTTCCGTGAAGTGATAACCTTGTCTTCAGGCTTTCCACCAGTGTAAAAGTAATAAGTTAGGGCACTAAAAATTTGTTCCGCATGTCTTAATTCATGATAAAGAGTAGTAGATAATTTACGAAAATTAAATAAATCTTTAGTGAATCTGGCTTTAGCAAATTCTATCAAATTTGCTTTAAAAACATCTGTTGAAGCTATCGCCCCCCGATCTTCTTTGTAAACTATTGAACCTGAAGCGGTTTTTTCGGGAAATTTAAGGTATCCATTAACAAGAACTATATTGATACGAGGCATATCTATTGCTGTTGTCAAAAGATTTGCCAAATTTTGGTAAAATACTATTTGTTCTTCTGGAGTCTTCTTACTCATTATTTCTTCTTTTACTAGAAGAGTTTTCAGGAAAGATCCAAAAAGAATATCATTACTCAAGCTTTTTATTTTTGTGTTATCCATGAATATCTCCTTTGATTTTTGGTATCGATTAAGCTAGAAGTATTTAAACTTATGACTCTTTTTCATAGTCAAATTATCTAACTGTGACTAGTATAAAAGCCTGCAAAAGCAACTATGTATTTTACAAACTTTACAAACTTACTTGCACATTTAAAGATCGTAAGATTATAAAATTATCATTTTTCGATCTATTATTGATAATAAAAAACTATTATACTCCAAAATCATTTGTTCTATTTTGCTTAGGATACCAATTAATAAAATCATCTATTATGGGATCCATATTACTCGAAGTAGAAGAAATGAAATGATTGATCGGGCTTAAATAAGCAAGATTGATACATTCATCAATACACTCAAGAAAAGGTATTCCCCAATTTTTACTATCAATACTTGCGGATCGCAATTTATTAAATTCCGCAATACACCAAGATTCAAATGACATGTAAGCTTTGATTGCACTCTCGAAATCAGATTTGCCAGCTCCGCTAAATCTATGATTAACTAATTGATATATGATAGTTTGAGTTAATATATTCAGCTTAAAATCTGTAGATTTAAGTACTTGTAAGAAATTTGAAAAACGCAAGTTCGATATCAAGCTACTTCCAAATTCAGTTTTCATATTTAGGATTCTACTTGCTGTTTTAATTGTTCCATAGTATTCTCCGAGAAGTGTACTAAGTTTTACATTATTTGGATTGTTGATTGGTACATTCATTCTCATACGTATGTCTTGACCTTCATTAGTACGAAGCCATGTAGCCATCCAAAAACCGTCTATGTTTCCATAGAGTTCTGCTGATGAAGCCTCTGTTCCTATCCCACCTATCTCGGCAGGATATGATTCTTCACTCCATAATTGTTCTTTGTCTGTAATTGTTCGTGCAATGTCTCCTGCTATTGTCATAGCATACAAAGAATCTATAGCAATCGTCACAGACGGAAGTTCAAAAGTTGTAGGTGAACCACTAGGTGGAGCAAGTACTCCGTCAATATCTAAAACTGGTATGGAGAACTTTACAGTTGTTAATAGATCTATGCTTTGGCTATCTATCATACGATTCTCTGGTACCTTTGGATCGTATAAAGCTGCTGAAATTCCCAAAATAGCATGTCCTAAAGCAACCTTCCGACCCGTAGATGGATCTAAACTAATACCGACCTCACATAGACCGTTATTATTAAATATTTTTTGACTTATTGTGCTATTTAGACTATCTAGATCGATTTTTGTTAACTTTCCTTTTGGTAAAAAGCTAGCTCCAGTACGTGAACCAAACAATACTTGAGATAGTGGATTATGGAGGGAAGCAATAAAGACCAAATTATCAACTAACTGCAATGTTGTCCATGTCGGATAAGCTTCTTCTATTTCTTTGATGATAGCGATCGCAGTAGGAACGGATATAGTATTGCTAACTTGTGACAACATATGTTTTATTTCCTGTCAATGAATTGAGACCGAACAAATATTGCCATAATAGCCCATAGATGATTCGAGATAAATATGCAAAGCTGAGGCTCGCCACGTCATTATCTAGAACTGAACTATCTAGATAAATGATATCTATATCTTTCCCGAAAAATCACTTCGGACTTAACTTTGAAAACCAGAATGCCCATACGATAACATCGACTATTTTTAAAGTCAATATCAATATTGCTACTAAATGTACTGAAAAATAAGTGTATGATTTCAATAATTTTGATACTTAAATAAAATCAACGGCTGATGAATATTGGGGTTGAGGGTTTGGAGCCAAGCCTGTGAAAATTTATATTATCACACCCTTAAAGCTTATAACCTTTTACCAGTAAAGCTTACAAGCTAAGTTAGTTACTAAGTACCGTAAATTCGTGAAATATGTATTGTAGGAAAAAATTAGATTAAAGACAGCGATCGATCCATGAAGAGTTGAGGATTGCATGGTATACAGGTCGTAGCCTATCGCTATAATCGGGGATGATTAGGGATTTGCTATTCTCCACAGGAGAGGCTACGCCAACGACTAAAATACAATTGAGAATTTATGTCGTTGACAAAGCCTCTCCGCGCGAGAGAATCGCATTGTCAATGGGTAAGTCTAGAGGGGTTGAATCTGTCAATTACAACTTTTTCGAGTCAACCGTGCGGGTATGCCTAATACGGCGGGTTGATATAATCTGTCGAATTCACGATCGAAATGTGCTGCGACGATCGGATTATCCTGAATCACTAATACTGTCTCATCATTCCGCTCATTTGCCGCATTCGACCAATTATGAGAGCCTGTAATTACGGTACGTCGATCGAGCACCGCAAATTTATGATGTAATAGATCTCCAGTGGGTAAAGTTGGTACGCCGATCGTACTTAGAGGTTGAAATCCAGGTACGGTATTCGTCGGCGGCTGACAGGGATTATTTCCATCAACGCCCATCAGTGGCAAAGCCGAACTATAATTTCGATAGGCAAACTGTCGATCGATTAAACCCCTTACCTTTACCCCCTTTTGGGATTGAGCTTGTAAAATAGTCCCCAAAGTTGGCTCAGAAAAGACAAATAGAGCCAGATCTACCTGCTGTTGACTAGTACTTAAAAACTTACCGATTGTTCCATTACTACTATTCTCCCAATCAGCTTGACGAGAGCTAGGCGAAAATTGCACCCAGAGCCGCGTTTTGCCTACCACCACCTCAACAGGTGCCCGCGACGGTTTCCGCGCCTTAAATTGGCTGCTAGGATTGCCAGGGGTACCATCACCCCACATCAGGTTAAACTCATCGGCGAAGACTTGCGCCAATTCCCTACTGTCAATCTCCACGAGATTATTTTGATTGCCCTCACTATCGGGATGACGAATATCGCCGTAGATATCGCTCATCGTCCAATTAGCCGATGTCACAATGACTTTACCACCATCCACCACCATAAATTTGTGGTGCATCAAACCACTCCCTTTAGAACCATCCGCAGTATCATCAAGGAGCGAAACTTTAGCATCCCGCAAGATCGTCAGTGCATCTCGTTGGGCAATCTCTGCTTGACTGAGCGTGCCATTTCGATCGATATCTACCAACTTTTGAAATTCTTGATAATGCTCTCGCTCTCGTGGAGCTAGAGCATCTACTTCTGCTGCTGTCAATTCACTCAACGAGCGACTGTAGTTATTTTCCAAAATAACTCTTACCTTGACTCCCGCTAATGCCTTAGTCGCGAGAGCTTGAGCGATATGAGGTAATTTTAGCTCTTGAATGGCTACATCGATACTAGATTGGGCAGAATTTATCGCCCCAACTATCTTAGCCCCCAGATCGTCACCGCGTCTAGTTTTGGCGCGGTAAGGTTCGGTAAACTCTACCGCTTGATTGTGATTGAAATAAACTCGAATCGACTCATCTTGGGATAGCTGGGAAAGTTGCGGTTGATTCGCCAACTGGGAGCGGCTAAAAAACCAATGTCCACAAAAAATAGCAACACTGAGGCTACCAAGAGTTAAAATATAAAAGAGAGGGGAGTGTGGCGTGCCGATCTTACGGCTGAATGATTTAAGTTTCAAGGAAAAAACTAAGAGAGAGATTAAAATATAGCTAGATGCACTCTAGTGACCGTTTGTAATCGAAACTATTAATTCTTATCGATCGATTGTAGCATTTAATACTCGATTACGGGTAGCCGATCGATCGATCTGTTCGGTTGACAAGTCGAGCGAGTTGTTCCAAACTCGATCTTAGCTATCGATCGAAGATCGGGATTTCACATAGTTCTGAATTTGGCGATCGCCCTTAGGGTAAGATACCGCTTGGCAGCAATCGGTAATCTCAACTTCAAAGTTTAATTTTTCTATGCAGCTAATTTCTAACTGCTTAACTACCATTTTTTATTATTACTATAGAGTTCGAGGAGTATTTTATTATGAGCAGACGCAGAAAAATGTTCCAATGCGGTCATAAAGGCTATGGGCAAATTTGCCACCGTTGCCTTCAAGAAGAAGTCACCAAACAAGAGCATCAAGAAAAGAAACGGACTTGGCATGATAGCTTTGCCTTCGATCCGATCGACCTCAAAGACTTACCATCTCACGTAGTTTTGAAAGCTAGAAATATCATCGATGGTTTGCGCGATCGCCGAAACTATCGAGAATTTGGCGGCAAGAGGCTACGGCATAACCGACTGGTGATAAGTATCCCCGTCACCCGAAATTATAGAATGGTTTGTTTCGACAAAGATGGAATTTTGGAACCGCAGGAGGTGATGTCTCACGAAGACTATAATATCTGTAAGCCAGGTAGCTAGATTAGATTTCAGCTACTTATTTAGCTGAATTGACTTGAATAAGTAGCTAAAATTTTAATTATTAGATCCACCATTATGCAAATTTACTTAGATCATAGTGCGACCACACCAACTCGCCCCGAAGCAATTGCGATTATCCACCAAATTCTCACTGCAAAATGGGGCAATCCTTCGAGTATCCATCAATGGGGCGAACGTGCCTCAACCGCGATCGAACAAGCGAGATTTCAAGTAGCAGCATTAATTAATGCCAATCCCGATGCGATCGCCTTTACATCCGGCGGTACCGAAGCAAATAATCAGGCCATAATGGGCGTGGCAAACCTATATAGCACCCCCCAACATTTAATCATTTCAAGTGTCGAGCATTCCTCAATTAGTGCCCCTGTAAAGTTTTTGGAAACCAGAGGCTGGGCCATAACTAGATTGGGTGTCGATCGACAAGGTACCATAGATCCGCAAGATTTAGCCGCAGCAATTCGCCCCAATACTGTCCTAGTATCCATCATCTACGGTCAAAGTGAAGTGGGTACAGTCCAACCGATCGCCGAATTAGCCGAAATCTGTCGCCAATACTCAGTTTACTTCCATACCGATGCCGTTCAAGCTGCGGGTAGAATTGAAATTGATGTCCAAAAACTCGGTATAGATTTACTCTCCCTCTCTAGTCATAAACTCTATGGCCCTCAAGGTGTAGGCGCATTGTACATTCGCCCTGGCTTGGAATTGATCCCCCTCCTGGCTGGCGGCGGACAAGAAATGGGTTGGAGATCTGGCACCCAATCAGTCCCCCAAATCGCTGGATTCGGCATTGCGGCTGAATTAGCGAGTGAAGAAATGACCGCCGAAAATCATAGACTAGTGGGTTTACGCGATCGACTTTTTACACTCCTCGCCGATTGCCCCAGTCTAATCCCCACTGGATCTCGCCACAACCGTCTCCCCCATCATCTGAGTTTTTGTCTAAATATCCCCCGCTGCCACAGCCAGGAAGCAATTACCGGAAAAACGATCGTCCGACAACTAAATCTCGCCGGAATCGGCATCAGTTCTGGTGCCGCTTGTAGCAGTGGCAAACTTACCCCCAGCCCAATTCTTTTGGCGATGGGATACACCAAAACCGATGCAGTCGGTGGAATCCGCATTACTCTAGGCAAAGCCACCACAGCGGCTGATATCGATTGGGTAGCAATGGTTCTCACGCAAATAATTGACAGACTTGTGCCAAAATTGGTCTGTGTTTAATTGATAATTGACAATTGACAATTGACAATTGACAATTGACAATTGATGGACATAAAACAAATCCCCGACTTCTTGCAAGAAGTCGGGGATTTGAAGATATACAATCAAAAAACTTCTATCTGGAGATCGTTCCAGATTGAATATTTGTACCATTACTACTGCTGGGGCCACCCTGAATCACATAGGAGTCCGCAGCAAAATTATTTTGATACTGTTTGATTGGAGTATAGGCATAATTGGAAATAGAACTACCACTATTGTTCGAGTTACCAGAGATTCCAGCAGCTTGATATGTGGTAGTATTGGCGATCTGAGGGCCACCTTGAATACCCTTTGAACCGATCGCAATATTCGACTGAATTTGAGTTACAGGTGCGATTACAATATTGCTAACAACAGTTGGCATTGTAAAAGTGTAGGCTGCGGGAATGTGCGAACCATAGTGACCACCGATCGAGTTGGGTGTAGCAACCGAGATCGTAGTTGGAGCAGAAATTGGTGCAACCTGAACGATATTTAAGTTGCTAACTTGAGGAGTCCCTTGGGAAAAGTTATTCTTACCAATGGCGACATTGTTTTGGATATCAATAACAGGCAAAATTTTGATATTACTGACTACTTGTGATTGAGCAGCAGGGACAAAAGCCAAGGTGCTTGCTACAGTCAATGCGAATAGTTGGATTTTCATGATTTGATGATGGCTAAAGATGGGTGGATACTGACGCGTCTACGAAATGAGGGCGGTAGGGTTTGCCTACCGCCCCCATCGGATCTACAGGAGTATTTTTTACCAATATTTATAGTTCGAGTTGATTCAATTTGTGACTATTTTCAGTTGTTAACAGTGAAAAATTCTACCAACTAATCGAAAAATAAATATCTGAGTAGAAAATTAGTCTTTGTAGTTGCTGTATGTTGTTTTTTTGTGTGCTGGAGCAACGTATACTGGAGCAATAACTACAGCAGCACCAGTTTGTTGTTGGACTGCAACACCACGGACGTTTCCACCTTGTTCAGCAGCAAAGATCACTTTGCGACCACCATGGTTCATAGCGGTGTTTGTCTGAAACAATAGGTTGCCGTTAAGACCATAATTACTTACGCTTGCAGTAGCATTACGACCAGTAGCAGTAGCACCACCTAGTTGATGCTGTGATGCGTAACCTTCAAGGGATCCACCTTGTTTGACTACGTAGATACCTTCATGCTTGCCACTTACAGAAGCTTTGTTTGTTTGCTGCTCACCGTTGCCATTGATGCCATAATTCTTGACTGTGGCAAGACCGCTACCAGATGCAGAACCAATTTGCTCTTGTTGAGCATTACCGTAGATCCAGCCACCTTGGATTCCAGTAGAATTTACTGCGGTGTTATTTTGTTGGAGTAAATTTACGTTGATACCAGCGTTAGTTACAGCAGCAGCACCACCAGTATTTACGGCACCAGCAGTTTGGATTTGAACGGCATCAGCCTTGATATATCCACCTTGTACTGCAACAGCATTAGTTGCACTGTTGTTTTGGGTTGCGACGGTACCGTTGATTGCGGTGTTAGTCACGGTTGCGCCACCTGCGAAAGCGATCGGAGCGTAAGCTAAGACTGAGATACTAGTCAATACTGCGAATTTCTTCATGTTTAGACCTGTCCGGTTAAGATTATTGTTGGAAGATGTGTTGAGTCGGCTACTGAAGCTACACTGAAATTGCTTCTCTTTTGCTCTCATACTTACTAAGAGTTTGGATCTGTCTGACTTATGCACACGATCGGAATATTATTTAAGATCGCGGAGATTATCTAATCCATAGCAGTCGTCAAGGCGGTTGAGACAGATGTATAGCAGGGGTCAGGGGTCAGGGGTCAGTTTGGGAACGCTGACGCACTAATGGTTTGTTGGCGTAGCCTCCGCCTTGCGGAAGCGTCTACATCTGTCCTAACCGCCCTGGCGGTTGCTATAGAACAGGATTCGCGATCTGGATCGTTCAAAAATAAATCTTCACTACAAAAGTTGCTTTTGAGCGAATTAGCCGATGCCAATCTAGCCGAAATATTTGTAGGCTTGGAAGCTAGATGGTTAATCTAAATTCTCGATCGAGCAGCGAGTATACTGCAAATGTCAAGCAATTAGACTTGGCTAAAATACCCAAACGTTTTTAGATCGATGCTTGTGGTAATTAGCCTAGTTAAGCGATCGACCATCTTTAACATACATTTATTCCTGCAATTTTTGTGGCGATTAACTTTAGGCAGATTGGGTACGATTTCGGTATCGATCTAATTAGAGCAGATATTATAAAAAAATACGGACATTAACTAATGAAGATAAATATTCTTACTAGTCGCACGTCGAATTTTATTTACAGAATAGTTTCCTTTTTTCCGGCAATGTTAGCACTACCTGCATTAGCAGAAAGTTTTGCATTACCAACGTGCCCATATCCTGAAGTGCTCCAAAATGAGGAATTGTTGCTATTAGGGTGTGATTCGGTAAATCTAGCTGCGCCGATCGATTCAGGCGCAGCAAAACCTCCAGGGATCGATCCCTTGGCTCCAAACTCAGCCAAAAAGACTCTAGGCGGAGGTCCAAAGCCGTTACCCCCAGCTACTACCATCACAAATATCGGGAATGCACCAATTTTTGGAAATACGGTATTATCGCCAGCGGATATCACCGAATTATTAGCACCGGGCAAAGACAAACCTGCCGATCCGGTGGAAATGTGCAAAATTGCTAATAGCATGGCCAAAGTATATCAATCTAAGGGTTATATTCTCGCCCAAGTGCTGCCACTGATCGATCGCAAAACAGCACTATTAGCCAAAAATAATCGTACTTTAGGATTTTTGGTACTAGAAGGTTGTCTCGAAAGTATTAATATTACTGGTACCCAAAGACTCAAACCAAGTTATATCACTAGCCGGATTGTTGAAGGTGCCAAAACCCCTTTTAACGCCAACAAAGCTAATGACTTCCTCGCCCTAATTCAAACCGATCCCAAGCTAGCCAAATTAGAGGTACAGGGGATTAGTCCAGGTAAATCTTTTGGAAGTAGCACCTTATCGCTCAAAATCACTGAATCCAATGCTTTGACGGGATTCGTGGGAGTGGATGCATTTGTAGCACCGATTTTTGGTGGTACGCGGGCGATCGGTGGTCTGACTTATCGAAATGTTACGGGAAATGGTGACGATCTGAGTGCATCTTACTTTCGATCGAGCACAGGTGAAGCTCAAGGTGCCGACTTTAGCTACCAATTCCCCATCAACCCGATGAATGGTCAGATCCAGATTCGCTACGCACCGAACGTTGCTAGTGTAGTACTTCAACCAAATAATCAAACTTTCAAATCAAGTGTCTCTACGGCTGAGTTAAATTATCGTCAACCCTTATTCCGCACATCGAGCAAAGAATTTGCTTTATCAGTGGGGCTGTCATTCCAAGATCAGCTAGTTAGCTTAAATGGTCTCAGCAATGCAGGTATTATCGCTGGCACCGATAGCGAGGGGAGAACAAAAACGCGAGTAGCTCAGTTTTCCCAAGAATATACTAGCTTGGATGGTGGGGGAAACTGGAGCTTGCGATCGCAGTTTAGTCTCGGATTGGGTGCTTTTGATGCTACTATCAATCCGCGCCCGACACCCGATGGTAAATTTTTCACCTGGCAAGCACAGGTGCAGCGAGTAGAAAGATTTAGCCCAAACAATTATGCAATCGCTCAATTTGGAGTACAACTCACACCAGATCCGCTCTTATCCAATCAAAAGTTTACCCTGGGCGGCGATCGATCTGTCCGAGGTTATCGTCAAAATGTTCGCTCTGGGGATAATGGCATCCGCCTATCTCTAGAAGATCGCTTCGTTGTCGGGCGGAATAATCAAGGGCAGGCTAATCTACAATTGGTAGCGAATGTGGATGCCGCGAAACTCTGGGATAATGGGGGGTCTACATTAGAAAATGGCTTTTTGGCTTCCGCTGGAGCTGGCGTGATTTGGGAACCCTTCCCGAAATTAGTCACCCGATTGGATTACGCGTTTCCCCTCGTCAAAATCAACGATCGAGGTAATAGTTTCCAAGATTCAGGGTTTAATTTTAGTATCGGTTATGGATTCTAGCACTTTAGCGCATGTCCGTATCATCAAAATGACATGCTTTAAATAAAAAAATTTAGTCATTTTCTAACTTTGATGCATAATCAGTGTTGTGTCCAACCTACTATAAGGGGAGAGTCATCTTTCCCCAGTTGAGATGTTGGGAGAGAGATTGGAACACTGAATTTTCTGAGGGTTACTCGACCCGATTTTTACCTGTTTATTGCCATTTTAGAGCTAATATCTGTATTGGCTCTATTTTTGTATCAGGAGTCAGGGGTGAGTAAATATCATATCCCCGACTTCTTGGAGAAGTCGGGGATATAGCTACCCTAGATTTGCAATCAGCGGTTGAAACTAACGATCGCTGTACAACAATTCTAAATAATGTTCTAATACTTCCTTCTCCATCATCGGCTCGAATAGTTCGGATACCGAGGTATCGTGTGGTTCATAATATTGGGCCAATTTCTCCTGAAGAGTTCGCAGCCATCCACCTTTACCGCGATTTCCATTTTGCCAACGGGAGACAGTACACTGATCTACCATCAACTCACTTGCTACTTCAGACTGATTTTTACCTTCGGCATAGATCTGTTTCATCGCTTTTTGCCATTGAGGAGAAAGTTCGAGTACAAGATCGCTCAAAACTGCCAAAAACTCGATTTGTTCGACTACTTCGATCGGTGATGGAGTTTGAAGATCGGGAATGAGATCGCCTAATTCAGTATCTTTTTGACCTAATAATTTATTGAGCGAGATTAATGGTGGTTCCTGTCTGGCTGCTCTCACCAGCCGCGCGAAATAGAGTAGATGCTCTTTGAGTAGCTCGCCGCTAACGTCGGCGAGAGGGGGCAAATGTTGGTACTGGGGTAGATTTTGACGCACGAGATTATAACACCCGATCGTCGCAGAGAGTTGTTCCTCGTCTGGCTCAGGTAGGCGACGGCTGCGCTTCCATTCTGTTTCTACAGTAGCGCGGTTTGTGGCACCAACAACGCGATAGATTTGTTGAAATGACTGCAACATTAGGCGACAAGAATCGATTTCGAGTTGGCTCAAGCCTTGCTCTTGCAGTGCTTTCGTCAGCGAGGCTGCGCTAATCCCATAAACGATCAAACCCCAATCGCTCAATCTATCTACTTGTTGGAGGGAGATTGCCGCTCGAATGGCATTCCGAAATACTTGATAAGCATATGCACCCAGGCGGGAGCCAGATTCGGTATTAAATTCACTGATGATTTGCGGATCGAAGTTTTGCATCACCTTGGGAATTTTGGCAGATGCGATCGCAAACAGTTCATCTTTCTTGTAAGTAGATCTTTCTTGCTTACTCATGCTCACGGAGGCACTGTTATAGGTTTTATGCGCTACTTGGTAAGCAATCTGTTGTAAGTAGTAACAAAGGAAGGACTCAACTAGCCTACCTAGCGGTTTCGTTCGTTCCTGATGACGATAGACATCGATCCAATGGAGGGTACATTCATCTTCTGTAACCAAGCATGGCTGTTTTGCAAGTAGTTGCTCTAGGCGATTTTCCAAGATTTGATTTACTGTCCAAATGGGGGTTAATCCATCTGGCTTGAATTCTCGCAGAACTGTACAAAACAGTTTGGAAAGATTTTTTTTGACGGTGGTTGCCATATCAAAAATTACCTTGTTATTTTTACCTGTATATGCTCTTTTAATCGATCTAAGTTTTCCGAGTCTGGCTGCTAAATCTAATTGCCTCAGACAAGTTAAACTAGTTCAGGGGTCTCAATCCCTTGAACCTATATTACGATATTTACAATGCATATTTCAATGCTATTACTCAAAGTTAGTACTTTTGGCGTAGATAAAATTTAAGGTTTTTTTAAGCAATCTAAATTAGTCAATAGGCTATGGGGATCGACCGATCTATCATTTTTTGGGACAAAAAATAACTCGGTCGAGTTCAGCCATTTATCCTTGAGATAATTATGTCTGAATGACTGAGTTAAATAGATATATATATGTCTTGAATAGTCGAGGTCAATCCAAACAATTTATCTTAAATATTTAGATTAAATTAAGATTTTAGAGACATTTGATTTAGCCAATCCAACCTTTCAATAGTTGAGATTGACTGGCGTTGGGTGCTTCGTTAGGTTCAATTTTGTATTGCTGTGATTCTGACTCAGCAAGACTTATGGGTAATATAACTAGACGATCGCCTTGGAAAATAGTGACTTTGATTTCGCTACCTACTGCATACTGTTCGAGCCGTTCGGTGAGAGAATCTGAACTAACTCTAAAGCCATCGATCGCCAGTAATTCATCACCAGGATCGATACCCGCAAATTGAGCGGGAGAACCACTAGCTACGGACTTAACGATCGCTTTACCAGCATCATTTTTGATTGAGATACCCAAGTAGGGAGCTTTGGATTTGACAGGAGACAACCTTAATCCCATCAAATTAAAATAATCGTCAAATGGGAGTTCTTCCACGCCATGAATATATCGATCGTAAAAATCAGTCAGATCGGTATCGGCGACAGATTCAATAATATTTCTGAGTTGAATCTCCGTAAATCCAATTTCCGCTTGCCCAAATTGCTCCCACATCAGCACCAAGACATCATCAAAAGATTTTTGACCCTGAGAGCGCGATCGAATCAGTAGATCTAGCAATAGCGTCACCATTTCGCCCTTGAGATAATAAGACATTTGGGAATTACTACTATTGGCATCAGGGCGATACAATTTGATCCAAGCATCAAAACTAGACTCGCTCAATGGTTGCACCAATCTACCTGGAGTAGTCAAAAACCGCGTAATCTCTTTGCTCAATTCGACCAGAAACTCCTGCCCATCATAAATCCCCGCTCGACGAGGAATAATCAGATCGTAATAACTAGTCGTTCCTTCACTAAACCAGAGCGAAGGAGTATAATTTTCTCGCTCATAATCAAACTTTTCTAGTCCGATCGGTCGAATTCGTTTGACATTCCACAAGTGAAAAAATTCATGAGTGACTAACTGCATGAAGCGATTGTATTTGTCACGTGCGTGAAAATTGAAGCGTGGGTATAAAAGAGAACAACAATCTTTGTGCTCCAATCCACCCCCACCAGCGGGAGATAAATGAAGTAAGAAAATATACCTTTGGTATGGTAGACCAC
>JANMEL010000060.1:0-4760 GCA_031376885.1 Chamaesiphon sp. OTE_70b_metabat_96
AGTCAAAGAATTAACTGTTAAGCAAGTCAGCGAAAATGAGAAAATGAGTGAAGATGCTGTTCAAGATATTTTCACTAAAATTGCTAATTCTAAAAAAAAAGACTGGGGATTCCCTAAGCGATTGAGCTTGGATGAATTTGCGAGGAAGAAGGGTAAAGGTAAATTTGTAACGATAATCACTGACTTAGATAAAAGTTCTTTGTTAGAGCTAGTAGACTCTCATAAAAGTGATGATATTATTTTAGTACTAAAGCAACAGCCTTTAGACATGAGAGAAGCTGTAGAGGAAGTATGTGTTGACATGTGGGGAGGATTTCCGAAAGTAATTAGAGAAGTTTTTCCCAATGCTAAAGTTGTCATAGATAGATTTCATGTTCAAAAAATAGTTAACAAGAGTTTGAACAAAATCCGATTAAATCTAAATCTAAAAGGATTGAAAAATAAATTCTTACTGACTAAAAATAAAATCAACTTAACTGTTGAAGAACAAACTGAATTAGAATTATTACTACAAGCTTCACCTTGCTTGAGAATTGCTCATGGATTAAAAGAAGAATTAATTACCATATATAATAGTCAAATCACTTCGTGCGGTGCAATGAGGAAAATAAATAAATGGTTGAAAATTGCTAAGATTATATTCAGTAACGCTGCTGATACCATAGATTCTCATTTGGAAGGAATCTGCAATTACTTTAATAATAGAACAACTAGCGGAGTAACGGAAGGGATAAATACAAAAATAAAATTAATTATTCGTCAGAGCTATGGGTTTAAAAATTTCGATCTGATGAAACAGAAGTTATTAGCTTGCTTATTAAAATAATTTCCGCTCCGCTCCAATTATTTCAATAAGCAATGCTTATCACCATACCAGCGGGAGAGCCCATTTTTTGTTACCTCCTGACAATATGATAACATAATATTAATACTTTGCATATATATAATGGCAACAAAAAAACACCCAGTACCAGCTTATCTGGATGAAATGGAGTTCGAGAGACTAACAAAAATCGCTAATGGATGGGGCTGTAGTTTGTCAGCAGCACTCAAAAGGTTAATTCGGGAATGCAAGGATGTAGGTGCATCTTAGCCGTACAATTGTTTTTAGGCGGCGCGACGTTTTCGGGGGAAGCTTCCCCCGAAAAGCTCGCTTACTAAAGTCGCCGCCGCGTTCCTCCCCACCGATGAATCGGGGGGCTTCCCGCTCGTCCTTCGGTGAGGTTCTTGTGAGCAGACAGATTCTTTCCGCGAGAGAGAATCGGCGGCTGGATCGGGCGGCAGCCAGAGATAACGCACTGTCATTTCAGTTTTGGTCGCATCAACCGTGTCAGTTACATACTAGCCTCAACTTTGGAGATTTCCAGACGAGTTTTAATCACAGAATCGGGATTGAGGCTAATCGAATCGATGCCTTGCTCGACCAAAAAACGAGCGAATTCTGGATAGTCGCTGGGAGCTTGTCCGCAGATGCCGATCTTGCGTCCGTTGGCTTTGAAGGTAGAAATCGCCATCTTTACCATCGCCATGACCGCTTCATTGCGCTCGTCGAAGATGTGAGATACTAGAGCCGAATCTCGATCGAGTCCCAATGTCAACTGAGTCAGATCGTTCGAGCCGATCGAAAACCCATCGAAGATTTGGCAAAATTCAGCCGCGAGGATGACGTTGCTGGGCACTTCGCACATCATATAGACTTCTAGACCATTTTCCTGTTTCAAGCCGTTCTCAGCCATTTCTGCCAAGACCTGGCGACCTTCAGCGGGGGTTCGACAGAAGGGAATCATTGGAATGATATTCATCAATCCCATTTCTTCGCGCACTCGTTTCAATGCTTGGCATTCCAGGGCAAATGCAGCGCGATATGCCGGATCGTAGTAGCGCGAAGCTCCCCGCCAGCCAATCATGGGGTTTTCTTCGTGGGGTTCAAATTGACGACCACCGAGGAGATTGGCGTACTCATTGCTCTTGAAATCGGACATCCGCACGATGACGGGGCGAGGGTAGAAGGCGGCGGCGATCGTCGCGATTCCATGTGCGAGTTTATCGACAAAGAAATCTGGCTTGTGGGGATAGAATAATGTCAGTTTGGCAATCTCACGTTTGACAGTGGCATCTGTGAGCCGATCGAAATTCAGCAACGCCAACGGATGGACTTTAATCTGGTTGGCAATGATAAACTCCAGCCGAGCTAAACCAACCCCATCGCAGGGAATCGCCGACAGTCCCAGAGCTTCATCTGGGTTGCCGACATTCATCAGGATTTGGGTGTGGGTGGGCGGTAACTGGCTCAATTCCGTCTCGATGACTTCAAAGGGCAACAAGCCATCATAAACCCGTCCGATGTCACCCTCGGCACAGGAAACAGTGACCGCTTGCCCTGTGGCGATTCTCGTTCCGAGAGGCTCCGCCAACGCACTGGTATCATCACTACAACCGACGATCGCCGGAATCCCCATTTCTCTGGCAATAATCGCCGCGTGACAGGTGCGTCCACCCTGGTTGGTGACAATTGCACCTGCCTTTTTCATAATCGGTTCCCAGTCTGGATCGGTTTTATTCGTCACCAACACTTCTCCAGGCTGGAATTCGGCGATTTGATGGACATCAAAAATTACTCGTGCTTGCCCTTGCCCGATCCTTTCGCCGACTGCGCTACCGATTGTTAAAGCGGGGATACCATCATGTGGCGATGTGAAACGATAGCTGCGAAGAATATTGGCGGATTTCTGGGACTGGACTGTTTCGGGACGCGCCTGAACGATAAATAGTTGTCCGGTTTCACCATCTTTTGCCCATTCAATATCCATCGGCGTATATACACCCCGCACGGCTGAATAATGATTCTCGATAATTACCGCCCATCGCGCCAGGGTGAGAATTTCATCATCATCGATCGCAAATTTAGCACGATCGGATTCAATGACAGGCACATTTTTAGTCAGTTTCGATCCGCCCAAATCGTAAACCATTTTAATCGCTTTACTCCCCAACCGTTTGTTGAGAATCGGTCGAAAACCATCGGTGAGCGTCGGTTTAAACACCAAAAATTCATCAGGATTCACCGCGCCCTGGACGACATTTTCACCCAAACCATAAGCCGCACAGATCGAAGCAGCATTCCTAAATCCGGTTTCAGGATCGATCGAAAACATCACCCCAGAAGCAGCTAGATCCGATCGCACCATCTTCTGCACTCCAACCGAGAGATACACATTCAAATGGTCGAATCCCCTCATTGTGCGGTAGGAAATCGCTCGTTGGCGTAGCCTACCGGAGGTAATCGGTAAAAATCGAGGCAAAGCATTTATGACAGGCTTCTAGCACCTGTTTGACCCCGTGGACGTTCAAATAAGTTTCCTGTTGTCCGGCAAAACTAGCATCGGGTAAATCTTCGGCGGTGGCACTCGATCGCACCGCCACATCGGTATTGTGCAGACAATCTTTAACTAGATCGGGATGAATCGGGGCGAGAATATCGCAATCTGCGCCATCACCGCCGTATAGAGCGCAGAGCTTAGTATAAGCATTTGCGATCGCCAGTTCTAGTTCTTGCGGGAAAGGTGTATTAAGCATCAACGATCTCGCCTGTTCGCCGCGCTGACGCAGATTTTGGAGATTATCCACGTCTAAATCTGCAAAAATCTGACGAAGTTTCGGCTCTAAACCCGCTTGGGCGATGAAATAACGGTAAGCAGCCGCAGTTGTCGCAAACCCATTCGGCACATTCACGCCTTTGGGCGCGAGTTGCTGGATCATTTCACCAAGGGATGCGTTTTTACCACCAACCAGCGGGATATCATTGATGCCAACTTCATCAAACCACAGAATAAAGGCTTGGGCGCGAGCGCGTCCTGCGATCGATCGGGAAGCGGTACTGAGCATAATCCAGTCCTCTAATAGCAATGAGCAGATTGTCGATATGTTCGAGTCTAGTTCGATTCGATCGTGGCAGCGGATTTACGGTTGTTGTCAATCGGCATGGATCGACCTTTCTTGAATACAGTGTGTGCTAACTTCTATAGTACAGTTCAAATCCAAGGAACTTGTGAGGATAACTTGAATAGTTTACATATTGTCAATTTTGGATTTGAACTAGTTAATTATTTGACGAATAACGGGTGTTTAAATCCCCACCCTAACCACCCAATTACTTGCACTGAGCGAAGTCGAAGTGTCAATTATCAATCAATTCACTATTCAGATCTACATCCTCACAAGTTCCTCAAAATTTATCGCTATAGTTTAGATCTATAAAACAGACTGACAACGGATCGGGAAATCCCTGGGAAAATCAATACAGGAGTAATAAAGGCAACTATGAGTACCCATACTATCGGCCTTTTACTGGCTATTCTAGGTGGGTTTGTACCGTTGGCAAAGCCTCTCCCGTGGAGAATAGTTCTAACTATTCCCCCTGCACAGACATTTTCATCCACATTGCTGGGACAAAATTTGCTAGCTCAAACACCAGCACCTTCATCATTACCTGAAGATCGATTCTCCACAGGAGAGGCTGCGCCAACGACTCCAGAGCCTACTCCCGCAGTCAAACAGCCGCGCGTTACCCAAGGTTCGCAATGGAGATTATGCGGTCGCAAACAGAAGACCAGCCAGCGGAGTAGTGGCTTTACAGGGGATACTACTGGCACCTATATCAGCAATATTCAAGTCAATCTTCACAGCGATACTTACAGCACAGTTACTTTAAACTGGGCTAACAAAAATTTAAGCAGCGAAACTCTACCAGTTCAGTTTAA
>JANMEL010000089.1:0-9378 GCA_031376885.1 Chamaesiphon sp. OTE_70b_metabat_96
GGGGATGAATGAAGGTGCGATCGCGAAATGTCAGTTGATAGGGTGATTCGGCGTTGGGATTGTCGCGAATATAGGGTTCTTCGTCGGCGTAGGCAATATAACAAGTGGTCTGATTTTCGGTGCTGTAAAATGCGATCGCCGTTGGGGAGCTAAATGGAGTCAGGATACTGTACTCAATTGCTCCAGTGGTACGATCGAGACAGTAGACGGTTTGCTCGGCTCGATCGCATACCCATAGAGCGTTCTGGTGTATTGTCAGGGTTTGGGTACCGACTCCAGGCTGGGAAAATCGATCGACTTCTTTGGCTGTATCTCGATCGAACACATGGATATAACCAGACTTTTGACAAGTTACATATACCATTGAGCCGCACAGTGCGACCCCATTTACTGGATATGGCAACCGAGTAAAGCTAGTCGGTGTCAGGTTTTGGCGATTGCACCACCAGACTTCTTCTCCTTTGGCAAACCAAAATTTATCATCGGAAATCGTCAATCCATGTACTCCAATCCAGTCTGCAACATGGTGGGGATTGAGAATGATGGTATCGTTGGTGAGTGGATCGACAATTAGTAGATATCCTCGCACTGTGTCAACGGCGACTAACCGCTCTCCATCAGCCGCAAGTCCCGATAAAGCATAAACACCGATCGGCCGAATCGTAGTATGCTGCAATGAATGATGAGGAGACAGACATTCAGGCTTAGGCATAGTATCGATGGCTTGTAGAGATTGATTAATTTAGTATACTCTGGAGCGCGAAACCCATGTTGAGATGGATCTTCGGACACGATTGTCACACAAACTTTTGTTGCTAAGGACACATTAAAGCGATCTTTTCTATGAGTATTATCTAGTCGATAGATTCTCGATCGAGTGTGGTATGAAAATTATTTACGATCCGGACAAGGATATTTTACAAATTACTTTGACCGAAACCACTGTCGAACAAACGGCACAAATTGCTCCAGGTCTGGTTTTGGACTATGATGAAGATGGAACTATCATCGGCTTGGAGATCTCCAAGGCATCAACGAAGATAGATAATCCTTATGGTATTTGTTATGTTGTCGGTGCAGCAAATTTTGATAAGCCCCGACTCAAAGGATGCTCGTTGATGCAAATAAATTTGGCGGTTGATTCGTCGCTGTAATATAATCGAGGACTTAGGGTCGTTTTATGCTTGAGGCAAAGCCTTTTCTAGCTCAACAGTATATGGCAATTTCTACCCGTTATCCGATCGTGGTGATTGGGGGAGCTGAGGATAAGGTTAATGGCTGCGATATTCTCACCACTTTTTTTGAGAGTGCTGGTGGGAAGTCGGCTAAAATTGGCATCGTTCCTTGTGCTTCCCAAGAACCGAGTGTGGTTGGAGATCGCTATTACCAGATTTTTCAACGCATGGGCGCGCAGCAAGTTCAGGTACTCGATATTCGTCAGCCGAATGAGTGTGATGAGGAACGCTGGCTGAATGTGTTGGCGGGTTGTACTGGTGTTTTTATTACTGGAGGGGATCAGTTGCGGTTGTGCGAGCTGATTGGCGGGAGTAAGTTTATCAAATCGATCGAATCGCGCATTCACCAAGGGGATTTGGTTTGGGCGGGAACTAGTGCTGGGGCTGCGGTTGTCGGCGCAAATATGATTGCTGGGGGGAGTAGTGGGGAGTCGCCAAATCGATCGCTTGTGGATTTGACTGAGGGGTTGGGGATTATTCCCGAATTGCTGGTGGATCAACATTTTCACAATCGGAATCGGATGGCTAGATTGATGAGTGCGATCGCCGCTCATCCAGATAAACTAGGGATTGGGATTGATGAGGATACCTGCGCCGCTTTTGAAAATGAGCGCGTATTTGAGGTGATTGGCAAAGGAACGGTGATTGTCATCGATCCAGGTAAGCTGGAGTACACTAATTATGCAACTACCGATCCCACCGCGCCGATTTCTTTGCACAATCTCACAGTTCATCTGTTGAGTCATGGAGATCGGTATGACTATCGACAGCGAATTGTTTTACCGACAGGAAATGTCAGGCGAATATAATCGACATGTCGATTTGGGCAAAAATGTATCCGTAAATACAAAAATCAGGGATTCAATTTACCATTATAGAAATAACA
This sequence comes from Chamaesiphon sp. OTE_70b_metabat_96, assembly GCA_031376885.1. Classification (GTDB taxonomy): domain Bacteria; phylum Cyanobacteriota; class Cyanobacteriia; order Cyanobacteriales; family Chamaesiphonaceae; genus Chamaesiphon. The sequence goes on from JANMEL010000089.1 coordinate 2,122, forward strand.
AATACAGATCTTTCATATTGGTTGATTTAGCCCAGAATCAACCCATCCCAAAGCTTATAGTACCAGTCATGGGTGAGTTTTTATCCGAGTACTGTTATAGCAACCGCCAGGGCGGTTCGGACAGATGTAGATGCTCAAACCATTAGTGCGTCAGCTTTCCCAAACTGACCCCTGTCCCCTCACCCCTGACCCCTGCTATATTATGGATCGAGCACTTAGATCTGTCTCGATCGCGCCCTGGCGAATGCTATATATTAAAACTTATCATCAACAGGCTGCATTCAAATTTCAGGTGCAACCTGTCGATCCGAAATCAGTTAGAGCCTCCCCTTATAAACATGAAAATTCTCCAGACTCAAACACTTCGAGGCCCAAATTACTGGAGCATCTATCGATCGAAGCTGATTCTCATTCGGCTAGATTTGGAAGAGCTAGCCGAGACACCTTCGGATCTGATTCCAGGCTTTTATGACGGCATCGTCTCAGTGTTACCGAGTCTAGAAGAGCATTATTGTTCGCCCGGTTGTAAGGGCGGATTTTTGAGTAGGATCGAAGATGGTACCATGATGGGTCACATTCTGGAACATGTGGCCCTAGAGCTACAAACATTAGCCGATATGCCTGTGGGATTTGGGCGCACCCGCGAAACGGCGACTCCAGGCATCTATCAAGTGGCGATCGAGTACCAGATCGAAACAGCCGGACGGTATGCGGTCAGGGCGGCTCTACGGCTCTGTCAGAGCATTATCGATCGCGGCACCTATCCCCAATCCGAACTCCAAAAAGATTTGGCAGATTTGGCGCAGCTCAAGACAGCCGCAGCTTTGGGTGCTAGCACCGAGGCATTGGTGCAAGCCGCCCACGCACGGGGGATTCCATCGATCGAGCTGGATACATGCGATTTGTTGCAGTTTGGTTATGGGAAATATCAAAAACGGGTGCAGGCGGCGTTGACTTCTAATACTAATATTTTGGGCGTAGAACTTGCCTGTGATAAGGAGAAAACTAAGAAAATCTTGGCGAGTATGGGAGTACCTGTACCTTTGGGAGTGACGATTTATGCCTTTAGCGATCTAGCTGCGGCGATCGACAGATTGGGTGGTTATCCGATCGTGATCAAGCCTCTAAATGGCAATCACGGGCGGGGAATTACCATTGATATCAATTCCTGGGAAAACGCCGAAATCGCCTACGATCGCGCCCGTGATGTCTCCAAAGGGATTATCGTCGAACACTTCCACCAAGGGCGAGATCACCGAATTTTGGTCGTCAATCATCGAGTGGTAGCCGTGGCAGAGCGGGTACCCGCTCACGTAGTCGGGAATGGGGTAGATACGATTGCGCTCCTCGTCGAGCGCGAAAATCAAGACGATCGACGGGGCGAAGGGCATGATAATATGCTCACCAAGATCGAGCTGGATGACTCCACTGATGAAATACTCCATCGTCAAGGTTTCAATCTCCATACCATTCTCCCAGCCGAACAAATTGCCTACCTCCGCGCCACCGCAAATCTCAGCACAGGCGGAATCGCCATCGATCGAACCGACGAGATTCACCCCCATACCCTCTGGATGGCTGAAAGAGTATCGCGAATTGTCGGTTTGGATGTCGCCGGAATTGATGTCATCACCACCGATATCAGCAAAACACTAGCCGAAGCTGATGGTACGATCGTCGAAGTCAACGCTGCACCTGGGTTACGGATGCACATCGCCCCCAGTCAAGGGATCGGGCGAAATGTTGCCGAGCCGATTATCGACATGCTATTTCCCCCCGAAAATCCAACCCAAATTCCGATCGTCGCCATCACTGGCACCAATGGGAAAACTACCACCACGCGGCTCATCGCCCATATCTTCAGTCAGGTTTATGAGGCTGTCGGATTTACCACTACCGATGGCATTTATATCGGCGAACATCTACTCGAAAAAGGCGATACCACGGGGCCACAAAGTGCTCTAATTATTCTTCAGGATCCTACGGTGGATATTGCCATATTAGAGACGGCACGAGGTGGGATTTTGCGATCGGGGTTAGCTTTCGAGCAGTGTGATGTGGGCGTTGTCTTGAATGTGTCTGGCGATCATTTGGGCTTGGGTGATATCGAAACCATCGAGCAACTGGCTAAAGTCAAAGCCGTAATCGCTGAAACGGTTCACCCCGATGGTTATGCCATCCTAAATGCGGATGATGAGCGGGTAGCAGCGATGGCAGAGTTGGTACAGGGGAAGGTTGCTTATTTTTCCCTAGATCCAGATTCTGAGGTAGTGCGATCGCATGTGCAGCAGGGCGGGATTGCGGCTATTTTCGATCGCGGCGAGATCGTTATTTTGGAGGGGGATCTGGTACATTCGATCGAGCATGTCGATCGAGTCCCTTTGACGTTGGGCGGCAGAGCACCATTTATGATTGCCAATGCCCTAGCAGCTAGTCTAGCCGCTTTTGTCCGAGGAGTGAAGGTTGAAGTCATTCGGCAGGCTTTAGGCAGCTTCAGAGCCTCAGCAGCCCAGACTCCTGGGCGAATGAACTTATTCGATCTTGGTCGTTATCATGTACTGATCGACTATGCTCACAATCCCGCTGGGTATAAAGCAGTGGGAAGTTTTGTCAAAAATTGGACTGGTAGTACAATTGGTGTCATTGGTGGCCCAGGCGATCGTCGCGATGAGGATTTAATTGAATTGGGCACAATTTCGGCGACACTATTCGATCGAGTTATTATCAAAGAAGATGACGATTTACGCGGCCGAAATCCAGGGGAAGTAGCGGAATTAATCGTGCAGGGCATCTCTCAAGTCTCGCCAGATCTAGATCGATCGATTCAGCTCAGTGAAAGTGAGGCGATCGAATGGGCATTAAACAATATCAATGATAATGGTTTGGTGACAATCTTTGCTGATAATGTCAGTGGGGCGATCGAGCAAATTATGGCTCGAAATCCAATTTCCGAACATCCAGAAGTAAAATTTCCCACCGAATTAGATCGCGATAATTTACCTCAGTTAGATTCGAACGGCTTGCCGTCTGCGACAGCAATCGAGCTTACTGTTAATGGTAAGTATAGTATTAAATAGGGAAGATATCACATCTTGCAGCAAATAAAGACTAGTGCTTACCGTAGATCGGGGCGGGCACACTTCGACTACGCTCAGTGCAGGCAAGACCACGCCCCTACAGGTTAATTGCGTAGGGGCGTGGTCTTGTGCCCGCCCTCGCGTGGTCTTGTGCCCGCCCTGGCGTGGTCTTGTGCCCGCCCTCATTAGATTAGTTATTCAGCACTTTCATCATTTTATATTTCTCTGAGTCCATGCCCAAATTGACCCCAAGAAGGTCGATACCCTCTTGCTCTAGTAATGCTAGAATTGCGATATTTAATTTAGTTTCACTATCGAAATAGCTCTCTCGATCTTTCACAAATGCCATCACTTCCAACACTCGTGCATTCTGTTCGATCCGACTAAACCTAATCGTACACATCGAATGAAAACCATCGATCGAACCTGGTATTTTCTTTAGCTCCGTACAAATCACCGCCATTTGTTTGGCAGAAAGATGATCGATCTTCAAGACCAAATTAATCCCGCATCTCTGCTCTTGATCTTTACTTTGCGACCAATTACTGACAATACCCGAAATCATTTTAGAATTGGGAATTTTGACGATCGAACCCCATTTAATATGATGCAGTGTGGTAGTTCTAAATCCAATCTGATTTACCTCCACCCAACCATCCGTCCCCGATAATTGCAACCAATCACCTTCTCGATAAAGACCGTCAGAATAAACAATTACCGTACAAAACCAATCATAAACAACATCTTTGAATAATAGACCGATCGTTAGTCCCGCACCACCCAATAAACCAACCAAAGCACCAGCAGATTGACCCATGAATATCTCGCTAACTTTAATAACGAGTACCATAATTGCCACCGACTGAAAAATTTTCGGCATTAAAGGTTTTAGCAGCTCATCAAGTTCAGTCTCCGTATGTAATAAAACATTCGCAGCAATTTGTCCCAGGATTGCCGAGCCTCGATAAACAACATATCCAATGATAAAAATCAACAGATAATTTAGCAATTTATCTAGAGTTTGAGACAACCGCACCCCAAGTTCTTCGATCCAAATTAACTCTAGTGCCCACAGTCCACCAATTAAAATTACCCATCTCAATGATGGTTTGATAATCTCTACGATTTCATTATCTAGTTTGGTATGAGTTTTCCTAGTAAATCGTTCGATCTGCCGAACTATTCCATTGACAATAAACTGTCTAGATACTTTCATCAACAGCAAAACAATCAGCGTTCCAACAATTTTGCCGATCGGAATACCGGAGTAGTTTATTTGTTCTATTACTTTCCAGATTGTATCCATTATGAGGGGTGAGGGGTGAGGGGTGAGTGGGGGACGGGGGGACGGGGGGACTGGGGGACTGGGAAAATCTAATACCCTTCTACCCTCCCACCCTCCTACCCCTAATCCCCTGCTACTCTACACCTTCTAAGTTGTATATTCGGCGTTGATTTTTACATAGTCGTAACTAAGATCGCAACCCCAGGCGATTCCGCCGCCGCCACCATTCCCGACATTGACAGAAATTAGGACTGTATCTGTCTTGAGGTATTCGCCTTGTTTAGCGGCTTGGAGATAATTACTAGCGGTGGTACGATCGAATTCGATCGGTTGCCCAAATGCCATCAGGGGAATGTTTCCCAGACTGACGATGAGGTTATTTTGGTCGAATGGTACGCCTGCTTTTCCCGCCGCCATTGCGATACGTCCCCAATTGGGATCTCCGCCATAGATTGCGGCTTTGAGTAGGGAAGATCCGGCGATTTCGCGGGCGATTTGTCGAGCTTCTCGATCGGTATTGGTGCCCGACACTCGTACTTCAATTAGACAAGTAGCACCTTCCCCATCGCGAGCGATCGATTTTGCCAGATACTGACAGACAGCCGTCAGCATGGCCTCAAGTTTATCAGCTTCGGGGCCTGGGTGGACGATCGCCGGAGTGCGAGATTCGCCATTGGCTAGGGCGATGAGAGTGTCATTGGTACTGGTATCGCCATCTACGGTGATTTGATTGAAACTTTTGTCCGCCGCACGCCCTAGCATTTGTTGCCAGAGGGTAGTAGATACAGCCGCATCGCAAGTAACAAAAGCAAGTAGGGTAGCCATATTCGGGTGAATCATCCCCGAACCTTTTGCCATCCCGCCAATTCTGACGGGTCGATCGGCTATAGTAGTCTCAAATGCGATCGATTTACTGACCAAATCTGTGGTCATAATTGCCTTGGCTGCGGTGTCTCCCCCCTCATGACTAGCGGCAGCAACCAGCGCGGGAATTCCGGCGACTAAGGCATCCATTTCGATCCGTTGACCGATTACGCCAGTAGATGCTAATAGGATGGTTTCTGGGGCGATATTGAGCTGCTGGGCGAGAGCATTTGCACTGGCAAGGGCATCTTCCCAACCTGGTTCCCCAGTGGCGGCGTTAGCTTGCCCCGAATTGCACAAGATAGCGCGAGCTGTTGGTTTTGCATCCAGTCTTTGACGGCAATACTCCACACATGCGGCGCGAACTTGACTGGTGGTAAACACTCCAGCGGCGATCGCATCCACATCTGATAAAATCAAAGCTAGATCTGGCAAGCCAGAAGGTTTCAATCCGGCTGTAATACCAGCAGCTCTAAAGCCTCTCGGTGCTGTCACTCCGCCAGGAATTTCGTGCCAATCCATATCAGTTACCCTTACTATATTAGCGATCGGTATCAGGATACTATAATTAGCGTTCACAACGTGTAGACTTTGCCCAACCATAACATCCCCTATTCCCGTCTTTTCCCTATCCCCTAAACCCTATCCCCTATCCCCTATATGACATCCAACTCGCTCAAGGTGCCCAAGTCCACGCGCTACCACAATGCCGCGCTTGACTACTATACTGGACTCACCCAAAACGATTATCTCCACTACGGATATTGGGATCCTCTCCCAGCTTCCGAAGACGATCTGACTTTGCCTCGGATGCGTGTGGCGCAAGAAGCCTATGCCACCAAATTATTAGATACCATCCCCGCAGGTGTCAGCACGATTTTAGATGTTGGTTGTGGGATTGGGGGAAATGCTGTCTCAATGCTCGATCGAGGTTATCAAGTCGAAGGAGTAGCCCCAGATCAGATCCAACGCGAAAAATTTCTCAAAAAAACAGGCAACCGCGCACCTTTTCACCTCTCCAGATTTCAAGAGTATCAAAGCACCAAGACTTACGATCTAGTTTTATTTAGCGAAAGCAGTCAATACATGTCTGTTGATGATATCGTCTCTGGTAGCGTAAAAGTTCTCAAATCTGGCGGTTATCTACTAATGTCAGATATGCTGCGAAAAGATCCCAATTATACAGAGGGGATTTTTTCCAACTGTCACGTCAAAACCGAAATGGAAGCAGCCATGATAAAAGCTGGATTCAAATCCATTCAAAATATCGACATCTCCGCAGGTATCGCTCCCACTCTAGATTTAGGTAGTGTGGTACTTCGCACCTATGGATTGAGTACTGCTAGTTATGTCTCAGCCTTAGTCGAAATTGCCGTACCGCCAATCTTTGCTCTAGGGCAAAAAGCCTGGAAAAAGTGGCTCGAAAAACCGATCGACGAAATCCTATATTCTAGAGAAATCTACGATCGTCATCTCTGCTATGAAATTCAACTGTGGCAACTAGAGAAATAACTTACCTCAGAGGTTGTTTGAAAAGTCTGTTTTGTTACCCGTAGGTTCCCTAGCCCCTTTATTTCAATTGCTGCGTAGGTTGTTTACCCCTCCCCAGCCGTGTATACACAAGTTGGCTAGACTTCGTTTTAGGTTGATTTACCCCTCCCCTTTGCACTCATTGCTCAGATCCGTTGAGATTCTAGTGCTAAGAGAACCCGGATCTGGGGGTTCTGACCCCCAGACCCCCCATTGGTGGGGGGAGTGTCCCCCCCCAAACCCCCCCTCAAAGGGTTTGGTTTGACACGGTGGAGTGGGCTTACGGCAGATTTGTTGATGTGTGGGATGCGGATGTTGTTAAGAGAATCGCAAAATCCGTCTCAGGAAAACTTGTGTACACACGGTAGTTGCAAGGGGAGGGAGCGGGGGGGTCTTCTAGGATATACGTACAAAAAATAACTTTTCAAACACACTCTCAGACCCACCCAAGACTAATACTACCCGATCTCGATCGTTTGGAGAGTTGCAAAGGCATTAATC